>DASWVS010000133.1:0-11133 GCA_036401135.1 Fimbriimonas sp. | reverse complement strand
GCTTGTAGTGGCTTTCGTAGAGCTCCAGGTTCGGAACCCGGTTCGCCTCCTGTCTCTGGTCGGGTGAGACGGGCCTCCCCATCGTCGCGAGGGCTACCTGAACGCCGGCCGTACCGAACTCCCGCGCCAGGCCCAGCGAGTAGTTCCAGACGCCGCCCACCGTATCGGCGGTCATCAGAACCCGACGGATCACGAGGCACGCCCCTCGATCTCGATCAGCGCCTTCATAAACCCCGTCGGGCGGTCGCGCGTCATGTCGAGCGCTTTGCCGAGATCCTCGAGAGGGAAGCGGTGGGTGTAGAGCGAGGAAGGATCGAGCCGTCCCGACTCGACGGCTTGGATCGCCTCCTGGATTCCGCGGGTGTAGACCGCCTGTTCCCGCTCGTGCGCGTTCGTGACTTCGAGTCCGCGCCAGTTCCAGAGCTGCAGGTTCACCTGGCGCAGCCCGTCCTGGTGGTAGCCGGCGATCACCAGCCGGCCCATCTCCCTCGTCAGTTCCGCCGCTAGATCGAGCGGCCACTGCTTCCCGGTCGCTTCGATGACGACGTCGCAGAACCGGCCGTCCGTCAGATTTCGTACCTGCTCGATGATCTGCCAGTGGTCGTCCATCCGGATCGTCTCGGCGGCTCCCATGGAGCGGGCCGCCTCCAGCGCCTCGTCCTTGCGCGCGATCGCGATCACCCGCGCCCCGTGCTGGGCGCAAAGCCTCGTGAGGAGCGCACCCAGAAATCCGATACCGACGATCGCCACCGTGTCGCCCGCGGAAATGTGCGACCGCCGAAAGATGTTCATCGCGCAGCCGAGCGGTTCACCAGGGAGAGGCGTTCCCTTCAGGGAGGCAGGGATCTTAACGATCGAATCGCGGTCTGCGACGTCGTATTCGGCATAGGCATGGTTGGATAGAAAGGCGACGCGGTCCCCCGGTCGGAACTCCGCCGCGCCTTCTCCGGCCTCGTCGACCACGCCCCAGCCCTCATGCCCGAGGTTGCCGGGTTCCATCGGGTAGCTGAACCATTCGCGACCTTCCCAGGGCGGGATGTTCGACGCGCAGACGCCGCACCCCTCCAGTTTGATCCTTACCTGCCCGGGCCCAGGCTCGGGAATCGGGACTTCCTGGACCTCGATCCTCCCCGGCCCCACGATCGTTGCCGCGTGCATCGTCGATTTGGCGGTCTGGCGTTCCGCCGACGCTGCTTCCATCACAAGGCCACCCCCTTCCGCTCTTTCCGGCGCGGCTGCGCTACGGTCGTTCGCGGTCGTCCTCCCAGCCATTCGTAGAGCCTTTCGATGCCGTCGGCGGGAGAGACATTCGCGCTCCAGCCGGTGGCTTCCTGGAATTTGGTCGTATCCGAGACGTAATAACGCTGGTCGCCTGGACGCCAGTCGGAGAACCGGACCGCGGGCGTGGATCCGTGCAGACGCTCGATGAGGTCCAGCAGTTCGAGCAGGCTGATCGTCTTCTCGGGGCCGCCCCCCATGTTGAACGCCTGGCCGGAGAGCCGGTCCATGTGTCGCTGAGCGAGCAGGAACGCATCGACCAGATCGTCGACGAAGAGAATGTCCCGCACCTGCTTCCCGTCGCCATAGATCGTGATCGGCCGGTCCTTCAGCGCCTGGAGGAGGAAGTGCGCGACCCATCCTTGGTCTTCCGTGCCGAACTGATGCGGACCATAGATGCAGCTCATCCGGAACACGACGGCCCGTATCCCGAAGGTCCGCGCGTAGTCGACGACGTACTGGTCCGCCGTGCCTTTGGAACAGCCGTAGGGGCTGTGGAAGTCGAGGGGGCGGTCCTCCCCGATCCCTCGCATCTTCGTGAGCGGGCTCTCCGGTTCATACCGGCCGCCCCGCAGCGCGAGCTTCACGTCCTCCAATCCGCCGTAGACCTTGTTGGTCGAGGTGAAGACGAGGGGGGGCGGGCTGTCCAGGCGCCGCATCTCCTCGAGCAGATTCAGCGTGCCTCTCGCGTTGCGCTCAAAGTCGTCGATCGGGTTGTCGAGGCTGGTGGTCACGGCAACCTGGGCCGCTAGGTTGAAAACCTGGCCCGCGCGCTCCACGACCGGCCGCAGGGCGTAGCGATCGCGGATATCGCCGATATGGATCTCGAGGAGGTCCCCGTGCTTCTGTCGAAGCCACTCCAGGTTCTTTTCGACCCCCGCACGCGCGAGGCTGTCGAAAACGATCGTCGGCCTGCCGCTCGAGAGGATGCGGTCGGCGACGTTCGTCCCGATGAAGCCCGAACCTCCCACGACCAGCGCCGGCCTTTCCTCACGGGAGTGCGTGTGCGCGGTGGGGTAGCCGACGGCCCGCCGGACCGTCTCGATGCCTCCCAGACTCCAGAGGCGATGGAGCAGTTTGGGGCTCCCGTCGGATTTGCGGATCCCGAAATGGTACTCCCGCTCGTCCGTGTGAAAACCATCCACGGTGTCGAGGTCGGGATCGAGGTCCGAGACGCCGTACCAGTAGACGCGATCCACCGGGGCTTTCAGGGCTTCGACGAAAGACTGGATCTGGGCGAACTCGTCGTGGCGCCAGGTGGAGTGCCCGGTCTCCGTGATCCAGATGGACGCCTGGGAGCCGTTTCGTTCGATCACCTCGCGAACCTTCGCGACGTTCGCGCTCCATCCGTCCCAGGCGAATTCCCAAGCGCTCGGAAAGCCGTGGATGCCGACGACGTCGATGTACTGCATCACGCCCCTGGTGAACATCAGGTCGAGCCAGTTCGGATCGACCGGGCTCATGCCACCCAACACCGTCTTCTTCCCGCGGTGTTTCGCCCAGTGGGCCGCCCCGCCGGCCATCGCACTGAACTGGTACCACGCCGGGTCGAGCGTCCAGTCCCACTCGCTGAGGTTGTTCGGCTCGTTCCAGATCTCCACGAAGTCGAAGTGCTGGCCGCTCTTGCCGATCACGTGGTCGATGAAGTCCGCGTACCACTTGGGGTCGCGCGGGTAGGCGGAGGTCCGAGGCGCGATCCCCATCGACGGAGGAGTGTAGAGGAAGCTCGGGACGACCTCCACCTCCTTCGCCAGCCGGGCGAGCAGCCACGTGTACCACGGCTCCCCTTCCGGGCGCAGGTAGTCCGCCCAGGACACTCCGGTTCGAAGATGGCGGACCCCCAGGCGCGATAGGTCCTCCAGGACCTGCTCCACGAGATCGTTCTCGCCGATGTGGAACCACTGAAGCAGACCCACCTCGGGTTCTGGGGACGGGCGGTCGGCAGGCGTGTTCACAGGGCCAGTCCTCGCGAGGTCAGTTCGGCCCGCATCTCCTCGACCCGATCCTCCGCCGTCTGTTCCTCCAGCCAGGCGGCGAGCTCCGCGAGCCCGTCGTCCAGCATGATCTGCGGCTCGTACCCGAGAACCTTGCGGGCGAGCGAGATGTCGGGGAAGCAGTGTCGGACGTCCCCGACCCGGTACTTGCCACAGATCTCAGGCGGGAGGTGGTCCTTTCCGAGGGCTTTGGCGACCTTGAGCGCGGTCTGTTCGATCGTGTAGCTCATTCCGCTGCCGATGTTGATCGCCTGGCCGATCGCTTCGTCCCGCTCGACGGCGAGCCGGCAGGATCTCGCGACGTCCTTTACGCTGACGAAATCCCTCAGTTGCTGGCCGTCTTCGAAGATCAGCGGCCGATTGTCGTTGAGTAGCCTCGAGCCGAAGATCGCCAGCACCCCGGTGTAGGGGTTGGACAGCGCCTGCCGGGTTCCGAAGGCGTTGAAGAACCGGAGCGCAACCGTCGGGATGCCGTAAGCCCTGCCGATCATCAGGCACATGCGCTCCTGGTCGTATTTCGAAAGGGCATAGATCGAGGGAAGGGTCGGCCGCTTCCATTCCGGCGTCGCGACCGGCTCGAGCTCGTTCCCCTCCTCGTCCCGAACCTGCCAGTCCTGCGCTTTCAGCTGCTCGATCGGCCGTTCCTTCGCTTCGGCGACGGTGCCGTCCTTGCGGCGATACAGGCCCTCGCCGTAAAGGCTCATGCTGGAGGCGATCACGAGCCGTTCGACCGGCTGGGTCAACAGAGCCTCGAGCAGCACCGCCGTACCGACGTTGTTGACCTCGGTGTAGCGGGCGATGTCGTACATGCTCTGTCCGACTCCGACGATCGCGGCGAAATGGTAGACGACGTCGACGCCGTCGAGCGCGTTCTTCACTGCGTCCGGGTTGCGGACGTCGCCGACGATCAATTCGACATCCTCGGAAAGGTATTCCGGTCGCCTTCCCTCCGGACCGTGGACCTGCGGGACCAGGCTGTCGAGGACCTTGACGCGATAGCCGCTCCTCAGAAGCTCGTCCGCCAAGTGCGAGCCGATAAATCCTGCCCCACCCGTAATCAAAGCCGACTTGTTCATTCTCTCCCCTTTTTTCCGGCCAACGTGCCGGTGTTGCGGCCATCGCCCATCCGTTCGGCAACCCATCGCGCTGCCTGCGCATTGGCACGCTGCGCGGCGGGGTGAGCGGTCTGTGAAGGCTGCGGCGGTAACGATAGCAGCGTCTTCAGCGGGCAAGGCTGTCCGATCTGACTGCACTCCCGCTTGAAAGGTTCTTGATGTTGAACATGTAGATATTGATGTCAAAGAAGAAGCGAATCGAAGCGCGCAGAGCTCGATCCACGGCATATCCGAGAGCCGGCGAGCGGTCCGATAGACGGGCCCGAGCGAGGGAAAAGCCGGCCGGGTTTCAAGACGAGCCGCGGGAGCTAAGGGTTCTGGTGGGTGGCCGACAGGTACTCGTTCCGGTTCCACGTCGTCATCGCCGAGGGCCGCTCCGGATCCGGCTCGCATAGGTACGCCTCTTCGAACGGGTGGCCGAGGATGCGCATCCCCGCGGAGCGGAGCATCGCCTCGCATGCCGCGTGGTTGGGCACGAACCAGTTCGTAGGGTCCCCCGCCAGCCGATGCTCGACGAACGCCATCGCGGGCCAACCCGGCTCCTTCATTCCTTCACGCTCGTGGAACTCGGTGTCCTCGGGAGTCGGATACACCTCGCGCCCAGGGAGCGAAAGCGTCTGCATGACCATCAGGCGCCGCGTCTTTTGGGCGACGATGTCGATCCCGAGCAAGGGGTACCTCAGATGGTAAAGGACGCCCATAAACAGGACGAGGTCGTACGTTTCCTCCGTGTGGGCGAGGTCGTAGACCTGCATCTTCTTGAACTCGACCCGATCGTCCAGCCCGAGGACCTTCGCAACCCACCGGGCCTGAACGAGATAGTGGTCGTCCACGTCGATCCCGGTGACACGGGCGCCCCGCGCCGCAATCTCGAAGGAGTAGAAGCCGGCGTTGCATCCGATGTCCAGAGCCGACCATCCCTCGAGGTCCCGGGGAAGGTGAGGGGCCAGTTGGCGCCACTTGAACCGGGGGAAATCGCCCAGGAAGTGGTCGGGGGCCGTCTGGCTCCCGTCCGGAAGCCGGATGTTGTGGAACCACGGGCCGAGCCGCTCGATGTCGTCCTGCACGGGCCGCCTTTCGGCCCTTGCTGTCGCTGGTTCGATCATTTTTCCGTCCCCTCCTGCTCCTGTTTTTGTCGGTGCTGCTCCTCCGATTGTTCTGTCCTTGATTTGGTTTCAGAGAATGAGTAGACGAAAATCTACTATTTCGTTTTATAATGGGAACGTGATGCTGAGCAGCCAGATGAACTCGCTTTCCCGGGAGGAGGTCGCTCTCGAAGCTCTCCGGTACCTTTCGAGCCAGGTCGCCGCCCGCCCGCTCGTCCACGACCTCGTCGAACGGGACGTGCAGAGGTGGCCGAACATGAACCCGGATCAGCGCCAGTCTTCGCTCGAGCGCAACATCTGGCGGGTTGGGGCCGTTGCTCCCTGGACCCGCAGCAAAGGACGCGTGATGGCCGCCCTCGAAGCCCTCAAAGGCGCTCCGCCGCTCGATTTCGCCAGCGACGACACCGACTGACCCCTCTTCCCGCGCCAGAATCAGCAGGTGAGTGACGCGCGCTGGATGGGCCGATGCTTGGAGCTCGCCCGACGAGCCCGGTCGCAGGGCGAAGCCGCCGTCGGGTGCGTGGTCGTTCGGGACGGCGCTGTGCTGGGAGAATCGGGGGAGCGTGTTCGAGCGCCGATGGACCCGGCGGGACATGCCGAGATTCTCGCCCTCCAGGCGGCGTGCCGTTCCCTCGGCAGCCTCGATCTTGCCGGCTCGACGCTCTACACGAACGTCGAGCCCTGTTTCATGTGCTCCCACGCCATACGAGAGTGCGGAATCGCGAAGGTTGTGATCCTACAGCCCTTCGAAGGGATGGGCGGGGTCACGTCGATCCATCCCATCCTGACGGACGATCGGTTGCCGTACCGATGGCCGCCTCCGCGTTGCGCATGGGCGACGGATCCGCCCGATCCGGATGATCCGCCGCCTCCTTCAGCGTGAAGTCCACTGGGATCAGGCGTTCCGTCCCGTAGCCCCTCCGATTCCGGCGCAAGAATCCTTGCGATCTCATCCGACGGCCTCGGGACGAGCCTCGAGGCGGCTGAGGTCGTAGACCACCCGCGACTGCCCTTCCGGGGCTTCGGTCCATGCCTACTTGGCGGTTGTGTTGTGGCGTCTGTCGGGGTAGATCAAGAAGCCCGCCGCGAGAGGGACGCTGGGCATCGCCGGCGACGTTGCGTTCTTTCATTGGCTGAAAGGGGTCAATCGCAAGGTGCTCGCCTCCGGCAGGGCCGAAAAAACGATCCGGTTCATCAACAGACGTCGATCGGCGCCACGGATGACGATGGAGCTCGAGGTGTAGGTGAGGAGGGTCGGGCCAACCCGAGGAAAATGGTAAACGATCTCGTACTCGATCGCGTCGCCGGAGGCGAGGGTGGAAGCGCGACGGAACTTCGCCGCTCGCCGGCCGAGATGCCGAGGCTCGATCATCGACAGGATCTGGTCGGAGCTGTAGATGCTCGCGAGGTTCGCGGGGTCGCGAAAGTAGAAACGGGGCGGGTTCGCGATCGCCACGAGCTCGTTGTGGTCCAGGTCGTAGATCGTTCGGCATTGGTCGAGCGGCGTGTTCGCCAGCGCCCGGCAGCCCTTCCGCATCACATGGCTCGCCGCGGCGACCGGGAACACTCCAGGCACCGGACTGAACTCGATGTCTCGATCCCGCACCTCTCCGCTCACAACCCGGAAAGAGTACGCCAAGGGTCGCTTGAAGCCCTTGCCCGCGAGCGAAAAATAGGCCAAAGATCCGTTCGAGAGGTGGGGAAGCGGCCGTCCGAACTCGATAGCCTGGGAACGTGCGTTCACGAACCGGCCTCTTGACATGAGCTGACGGCCGTTCTCCAGTATACGGAAACGGGTGTCGCTCTAGCCGGTCGATTCGCCGAGCGCCCTGGTCAATCCCTCGAAGGCAGGCTTCGTCCGCATTTTCGAGTCCAGGGGAAGGGCTTCGCCCGTGCCTTGGAAGAACCCGGGGATCCACGAGTAGCGGTCCGTCAGCCCCCACGTCAGGATCCGCGTCACGCCTTCTTCGACGCAGGCCCGAACGAACTCCTCGTAGATCCGTCCCTGCTCTTCGCGCTTCTCCTGGGAGAACGGTTCTGGGATCCGCACGTCCATCTCCGTCACCAGCACCTGCAGACCGAGGTCGCGGAACCGCCGCACGTTGCGCCTCACCGAGTCCATATTCGGCGGGTTGCTGAGTTCGAGGTGCGCCTGAAGCCCGACCCCGTGCACCGGGACGCCCTTCCCCAAGAGGTCCGAAAGGAGCTCATAGACCCGGTCCGACTTCGGGCAGACCTCGTCGATGCTGTAATCGTTGTAGACGAGCTGGCAGCCGGGGTCTGCCTCGTGGGCGATGCGAAACGCCCACTCGAGATAGTCCGGACCGAGGGAACGCAGGAAGATCGTGTCGCGCATCCCGGCATCGTCGGCGACGGCCTCGTTCACCACGTCCCACGACTCGATCCGTCCCCGGTACCGGCCGACCGTCTCCTCGATGTGGTCGGCGAGGATCTCCCGCACGGGCAGATCCTCGCCAAGCCATTTCGGCGTCTGGGTGTGCCAGACGAGGGCGTGGCCGCGCAACGCCATCCCCCGCTCCTCGGCGAAGGCCACGATCCGGTCGAAGGCGCTGTAGTCGTGCGATCCCTGGCTCGGACAGAGCGGGCCGAACTTCGACGCGTTCTCCGCCACCGAAATCCCGCATTCGCGTCCGACCGCCTCGACGTACTCCGGGTCGTCGAGCGCCTCCACGCTCACCGCGCACCCGAACCGCACCCCGCGCTTTTCCGAGAGCTCCCTCAGGCTGGCCATGTCTTACTTTAACGCGAACGAAGAGATCGCCCAAGAATGGGAACGCCAGGAGACAACCTATCCAACCCTTTAGAGTGCGGCGCCCCGGCGCCGTTTTCGAAAGCGAGCTTGCAAGCGCCGCGAACTACCGAGGATCGAAGTCATCCTGAACGTTCCCCTGATCGAACCGGAAGCCATCGACCACCCCGAACCAAGCAGGATCCGCCTTCTTTTGGAACAATCGGCTGAGCAGAACCGGTACATCCTCGCATCGGCAACGAGACCGTGGTGCACCGGGTTCTGGCGCACGTTATTCAGCCTCGCCAGGAAAGACCGTTCGAAGGCCAGCTTCGTCTGCCAATAGCCGAACCAGACGCGGCTGCCCTCGGAATCGTCCAATCGGTTCAGCCAACGGGCGGTGGTGCCTTGAAGCTTGTTCGTTAACCGCCTCAGATCCGACACGCCTTCCCGAGAGCGCCCCACAAAAAGGAATGGTTGGAAAACACGGCCCAAGCCTCGAGCATCCGACAAAGCTCCTCGGCTCCTCGCCGCAAAAGAGAAGCCTCTTCTCAAAGGTGCCGGCGGTAACGATATAGGTCCCTTGGGTATCGACGCTTCTGGACGGTGAGTGAGGCCACTTGGATGATCGGGCCGTCGGCTCAAACGGTCAGACAGAGCGAGAGCAGGAGAAGGGATTTCATCGGTTGACCTCGATCGAGACGACGCTGAGCGGCGGCGCGACAACTCGGACACGGTCCTTCGAGAGCGACGCATCACCGGGCAGCGGCGTCACATAAGCGCCTTCTTTCATGACGAAGCTTCTTACGGTTCTGGCCGGAAACCCGCCGAGGGCCACCGAAAGCGGCATCGGCGACGAGGTCTTGTTGATCGCTACGATCGTGAGACGCCGGCGGTTTTTGGAGTCCAGCGCCGCATACACGGAGTTCTCGGCCGGGTTCTCTCCCCGGACCGCCAGCCCGAGATCGCCGAAGCGCGACCCCCGCCTGTCGAAGTTGGTGAACGACTGGAACGCCGCATAGACCGGCTGCTCCTCATGGTCCACGCCCCAGTGGCTCGCCGCGAACAGGCCGTACCGGCCGAACACCCCCAAGGCGTCGGCTTGAGCGAGCGCCCCGCTGATCGTGTTGCGGCCGCCGTACTCGTACTCGGTGATCGAAAGCTTCGTCCCGGGGTAGTGCCGGGCGATTTTCTCTTTCATCCGGGGTAGGAGCATGATGGGACGGTCGCCCAGGCTCTTCGGGATCCAGCTCTCTTCGACGTAGGTCGGGTCCCAAAGCGAACGAGGGGCTTGGATGCGGGCCTCGACCGTGCCAGGCTTGTCCGGTGCCTGGTTGTAGATGATCCGGACCCCGTCGCCCGTCGCTTCCGGATACAGGTGGAAATCGTAGACGTCGAGGAGGCGCCGCCCGGTCTTTCGGCTCGCCTCCCGCATCGTCGCGAGGTAGGTGTCGACGAAGTTCCTGCCGTCGGCGTCGGGTGCGTTCTGGAAGCTCTGCATCCCCTGCCAGCCGTAGTTCGCCGGACCGAAAACGAGGGTCTGGGGCGCGACCGACTTGATCATGCGCGCGTACTCCACGCTCGTGTCGAGAATCCGGCGGTAGGTGGTCTTCTCCGGCTCGATCCGGGCATGGGTGTGGTTCCACCAGTCGGGTTCGTTATCGAGGGAATACCAGACGGGGGTCCGGGCGGACTTCGTTCGCTCGACCCACGCCACGAACTCGTCCTGGAACACGACCTTGTCCGTCGTATCCGGCGGATACGACGGCACCCTCCCGGGCTTGGTCGCGTACGACCGATGGAAGCGAACGTCGAGGTAGTTCGGCGTCTTACCCACGTCCCGGTCGCCGTGCAGGTCGGTCAGCTTGTCGGCGGCGACGTAGCCTTGGATCGGTACCGTCACGAGGACCGCGGCCCCCGCATCCTGCACCGCCCGAAGCAGGTGCCGGATCGTCCAGCCCGGCTCGTTGCTGAACGCGAGGTAGTCGTCGTTTTCGTGGAAGTAGTCCGACCCCGCGTTGCTGGCGTTGGTCTCCCAGTTGTAGGCGGTGAATCGGTTGCCGCCGATCCTTGCGAAGGTGAAGGCGTCGTGGTGGTCCCGCCACTCCTTCAGCCAGTCGTAAACCCAGTTGTTCGGATAGTTGGCGCCGTAGATGTAAGGCGAGATAGGCGTCCGCCGGCTCGTGTCGATGACGACCTCGCGGGCAACGGCCGTCTGAGCAAGCAGGACCAAGAGCGCAACGCTCATTCCCGCCTCCACATACGGAGGGACGCGGCAAAAAAGTTTGGCTGGACCATGCCCGTCTACTGCAGGAGAAGAACGGTCTCGCCCTTCATGCTCCCCGTCATCGTGAGCGTCAGCTTCCTTCCATCCAGCTTGAACAGGTACGGAACGACGTTCCCCTGGGGGTCTTTGAACAGCAGCCGATCCTCCTTCGCCCTCCACTCGCCATCCGACTCGGTGTCGAAGGTCTGCCCCCGGTTGGTGACCTTCGATTTGATGTGGTAGCTGCCGTCTTCCTTGAGGTTGTAGGTCGAGTTGCCGGTGTCGGACTTCCACGTGCCCACGAAGCGGGAGTCGGGAAGACCTTCGAAGAGGAGAGCGGGTTTCTCGGCCGTGGTGGCGTCGTCGGGAGCCATACAGCCTGCGGAAACGATGACGACAAGGAACAGGACGGCGAAAAGCTTCAACGGATTCCTCAAAGGATGCGGGCCGCTTCATGGAGCGGCCCGCGGATCAGGGGACGGAGCTAGCCTCCGCCCCTTTGCTTCTGCATCTCCTGCATGGCCCGGGCGCGCGCTTCGGCTTCCCGTTGCATCTGCGCCTGCTGGGCGTTTTGCATCGCCATGGCCGAGGAGGCGTCTCCTTTTGCCTGCTCCGGTGCATCCTG
>DASWVS010000132.1:0-9610 GCA_036401135.1 Fimbriimonas sp. | reverse complement strand
GATAGTCTGGAGAGGCTCATGGCTGCCGCGCTTGTGCTCGATTCGATGTCCGCCCTGCCGAAGGAAGAGGTAAAAAAGGCGGTCGAGCGCCGCAACCCTGAGCGGGTCCCCTTGGTGATGACCCATTGGTGGGGCGAGGGGCTTTGGGAGCAGTACGGCGAACGGCTGTTCGAGTTGGACCGGTACCCGGTCGACGCTCCCCTGATCATGAAGCCGGCGATCGACTTCGGCCTGATGGACCTTCCATGGCGGCGCACGCTCGACGACACCGGCGCGCACGACGCGGGCGGCGTGATCCCGGACTGGAAGTACCTGGACGAGTTCATCGAACGTCTTCCCGACCCCGACCGAACCGATGCGTTCGCCGACCTGGAGCCGGAGGCGGCGAAGGTCCACGGCGAGGACCGCTACCTCCTCTGGGGCTTCTGGAACCTCTTCTTCGAGATGCCTTGGACCCTGCGCGGCATGGAGAACCTGATGGTGGACTACTACGAGAACCCGGAAGAGGTCCACCGGATGCACGACGCGCTCTGCACCCAGTACGAAGCGTGGATCCGGCACGCCGCCCGGGTGCTCAAGCCGGACGGGTTCTGGTCCAGCGACGACCTCGGCCACCAAACGCAGCCGATGATGCGCCCCTCCCAGTTTCGGGAGTTCCTGAAACCTTACTATGTTCGCATCGCCCGCACCGTCCACGAGTGCGGGATGCACTTCTGGCTCCATTCCTGCGGCAACAACGAGCCGCTGATGGGCGACCTCATCGAAGCGGGCGTCGACGTCTTCCACCCGGTCCAAAAGCACACGATGGACGAGGTGCAGGTCGCCCGCGACTACGGCGACCGGATCACGTTCCTCGTCGGCTTCGACGTGCAGCACCTACTCCAAGAAGGGTCGCCAGACGACGTGCGGCGGGAGGTCCGCCACCTGATGGACACCTTCGATCGCCCGGAAGGGGGCATGTGCCTGGCCTCTGGAAATGGGATCGTGGCGGGGACGCCGTTCGCGAACATCGAGGCATTTTTTGACGAGAGTTACCGGTACGGTTTGGAAAGCCGGCGCGTCTTGCGCGAGGTCCGAGGATAAGGTAGAATTTCCACTCGCGAGTCTGGGAGGATGCCCGAGTGGCCAATGGGAACAGACTGTAAATCTGTCGGCGGAAGCCTTCGTAGGTTCGAATCCTACTCCTCCCACCAGCCTGATATCGCCTTCGTAGCTCAGGGGTAGAGCATTCCCTTGGTAAGGGAAAGGTCACGAGTTCGAATCTCGTCGAAGGCTCCAGTCTTTGGGACGATCGGCGCACTCACCGGTTATCGGATCACGCCTTTGGCCGCGGGCGACTCACCCATTTCAAGTGGTCGGCGTCCATGTACCGCCAAGGCAACTCGGTTCCGAGTGTGATTCCAATGCGGGGCCCCGTCACGATCCGCTCGACGTCGATGCCTGGCTCCAGAAGCAACTCCTCACGCTCCACGCCGGACGCCTCACGCCCGCCCAACAGCCACACGCCGTTGTCCTCGCCGGTGATCCCGAACGCCTTCGCCAACTTTCCGGGGCCGTTCAGAAGCTCCGCATCCTTGACCCCCGGCCGATGGATCCGCATCTCGTCCAGACCTTCGAGCGGCTCGGCGGCACGGATCAGAACGGCGGCGGCGATCCCGTGCTCGTGGGCGGCCACGTTCAGCATCCAGTGGCACCCGTAGGTGAAGTAGACATAGGCGTTGCCGGGGTGGCCGAAGAGCACCGCGTTCCTCTTGGTCATCCCCCGGAAGGCGTGGCACGCGGGGTCGTCCTGCGCATACGCCTCGGTCTCGACGATCCGCGCGCGCCGAGTGCCCCGCACCAGGTCCCATCCGAGGAGCGCTGGGGCAGCTTGAAGGACGTCGGTCGTCAGAAGGTCGAGGAGCGATTGGCGTGGAGGATCGAGCATGGCGGGAGCGGCTCAGACGTTGTACCCGAACGCTCCTCACCTGATACCGATTACCGGTTTTCCCAAAAACCCAGGAACACGTCTACTGGGGATGATGTATAAATAGTAGACAGATATGCACTATCTACTGCACTTACGGCTTCAGGGCTTCTATGCGCGAGTGCTGGGGGCGGAGTATGAGGGGCGTCCTCTCGTGGTGCATCGCGACAAGCGGGTGCTGGACGCCTGCCCCTTGGCGCAGGGGGGACGCATCGAGGTCGGCATGGGCCTCGCCGAGGCTCGGGCGATCCTTGGCCACGCCGCCTTCGTCCCTTGGCGCGAGGAGCCCTACCGCGCCGCCCAGGCCGAGTGGCTGGACCTCTGCGCCGAGTACACCGACGTCATCGAGCCGGGCGCGCAGCACACGGCGCTGATCGACCTTTCCGAACACCCTGACCCCCGGTCCCTCGCCGACGCCCTGGTGCGCCGTCTGAGCGACGACCTCGGATACTCCGTCCTCGCCGGAAACGGCAACTGCCGCTGGGTCGCCGAGCTCGCCTCCTCCATGGATTACGGCACCGAGCCGCTCCTGTTGCCGCCGATGTTCGTGCGGAACCTGCCGACCGCACGGATGGCGACCCTTTCGCCCGAGCACCGCGACCGACTGATCTTCCTCGGCTACCGCCGCATCGGCGACGTCGCCCAGATCCCCCTCGAGGTCCTGCGGTCCCAGTTCGGGGACGCCGCCTTCGAGATCTTCCGGGCGGCGCGCGGCGGCGGAAACCCGACGGTGGAGGCGCAGTGGCCCCACGGCTGCCTCGCCTCGCGGATGAGTTTCGACGGCCCCCCGCAAGACGTGATGGGCCTGATGCACGGCGTCCGGCAGGTGGCGGAGTCGCTCGGCGAGAACCTGGTGAACCGGGACCTTCAGGGGCGGGAGGTCCACCTGTTCCTCGAGCACGAGGACGGGCGGGTCGGCACCCTCCGGCGCACCTTCGCTCGTCCCCTGCAGTCGCCCGGTTCGGTCTACACCTGCCTCAAGCTGATGCTCGCCGAGCCGCCGGAGGAGCCGGTCGTGGGGGTCCGGGTGCGGATGCCGAACCTGGAGAAGGCCCAGCGGGTGCAGCTGGAGTTGGAAGGCCAGCGCTCGCTCAGCGACCGTGAACTCAGCGCGGCCGCCGCGTTCCAGCACATCCGCCGGGTGTTCGGCGACACCGCCGTCATGGTCGCCGGCCAGATGCCCGAGCCGAGGCGATGGAAGCTCCTGAGGCTGTGGAAAGGCGCGACGGGGTGGGCGTAGCCCCTTTGGGAGGGGGGGCCGCTTTGCCCCCGCGGCATCGACACCCATCTGGAGGAATCGCGAGCGGCCGCACGGAGCCTGACGCAAAGAACTCCACCCCCTCCCGCACTCGCCCCGAAGCGACGCGAGGCCACACCCCCGCTGCAAGCCTGAGAAGAAGACGACACAGCCGTAAGCCCCGAAGGGGCGCCAAGACTAGAGCCCAGGGCATGAGCCCTGGGGAGTCGGCATCGGCAGCCAGCCTTGAAGAGGCGGCACCCCTTACCCTTACAATAGGTTAACGATGCCCCAATCCCTCTCTTGCCTTTACGTGCATCTCGTGTTCTCCACGAAAGGCCGGGCGTCCATGATCCCCGAGGAACACCGCTCTGATCTCCACGCCTACTTCGGCGGGATCGCGAAAGGAATCGACTGCGCACCGCTTGCCATTGGTGGCACCACCGACCACGTCCATATCCTTCTACGCCTGCATCGCAAGAAGACGGTCTCTGATGCGGTGCGTGACCTCAAGAGCAACTCCTCGTCTTGGATGAAAAGCCGACGTCCGGAATTTTCCTGGCAGTCGGGTTATGGGGCGTTCTCGGTCGGTGAACGAGAGGTTCCAGGGGTGAAGCAATACATCAGTAGCCAGGAGGACCACCATGCGAATGCTTCGTTTCAAGACGAATTGCGCAAGCTGTTGCGAGAACACAACCTTGAATGGGACGAACGCTACCTTTGGGATTGAAGGTGTCGCCCCTGCAGGGGCTCAATGGGTGGGCTCTCCAGCCCCTTTGGGGCTTCTGCCGATGCGGCTGACCAAGGCCTATGCCTTTAGCTGGTTTCGAAACCAGAGGGGAGCCTTCTTCAGGGATATTGCATCCCTTGTGGAGGCATCCGCCGGATGAGTCGAACTTGCAGCATGCCTAAGGACTCTTGGGGATTGATGTGGCTGGCCTCTCCTGCGTACACCAGCCCCGAAGGGGCACACAGAACGCAACCCAGGGCGTAAGCCCTGGGAAACGCATAAAAAAGGCGGCTCAAACGCCATTCCGGAGGCCTAGCAGCCCGCGAGGTATCGCGCTCCGGCGAGGATGCCGGCTTTCTCGCCCTCTTCGCTGCCGTTGAAGTTCTCGTCCTCCAACTCCACGCTCACCGCGCCCTTATAGCCGCGCGACTTCAGGATCTCGAACGCACGGACCCACCGCGTCTCTCCCTGACCCGGGATCGTGTAGCGCCAGAAGGTGCTGCCGAAGCCGTGGCCCTTCGCGAACGTCGGCGGTTGCTCCGTCCCGTACTCGTAGACCGCCTCGGGCATGATCTCGGTGTCCTTGCCGTGCACGTGGAACACCCGGTCCGCGAACTCCTCGAGGAATCGGATCGGGTCGATCCCCATCCGGATCAGGTGCGACGGGTCGTAGTTGATCCCGATCGCAGAGCTGGGGCACTCCTTCAGCATCGCCCGATATCCCTCGGGGGTACAGGCGAGCGCGCCCGGCCCGGGCCAGCCCTCGACCACCAGATGCCCGCCGACCTTTTCGAGCGCCGGCGTCAGCGCGTTCAGGCCTTCGACCATGTAGCCGAAGTTCTCGCTCCTCGGCTTGGACGGGTCCTCCGGCAGCATCACCGCGAAGTAGTTCGTGATCCCGTGCTTGGCGCAGGCCTCGAGGTAGGGGGCGTTCTGGTCGACCGCCGCCTGCCGCTTCCCGGCGTCCGAAGAGATCAGGTCCTTCCATCCCTTCAGGTCGGCGGAACCGATCTTCAATCCGGCTCCCGCGACCGCCGCTCCGGAAACGTCGGCGTCGGACCCGAGGTCGACCACCGCGATCTCGTTCGCCGTCGCCCAGCGGACCATCCCTTCGAGATCCTTCTGCCAGTCGGACCAACCCCTGCGAAAACCGATCGGAAACGAGCCTGTGCGCGTCTGCAGCATAGAGGAACGTTACCCCTTGAACTCGTCGGAATCGATTTGTGCCTCCCCTCCGCCGAGACCGTTCGGCGGAGGGTGCGGAGGCTACTCCAGGTCGAACAGCTCGTCGGTGGAAAGGTCGCCGTCGCTGTCGATGTCGCCCAGGCTGTGGGGGATGAAATCCTTCGCATCGTAAGTCACCCAGATGCCGAAGGTGCCGGTTCGCATCGCCGGTTTGCGCGCCTTGACGTGGCCGTCCGCCCAAAGCACGATCCCCTGGCCGGAATGGCGCCCGTGGAAGGTGGGGTTCTGCGCCGAGGGAGGGTCGAGGTGCGCGGTGCCCGTCAGCTTCGGCGTCCCAGACCAGTTGTCGATCCAGGCGCTGGTCGCGAAGGCGACGGTCTCGGCGGGGGTTCCCATCCCCCCGTAGCTCACCGGCTTCGGCACCTCGTTCCAACTCGCGTCGTAGGTGGAGGGGCTCAGGTAGTTGTAGTTGTAACCGTATCCGGTCATCCCGATGCTGGCCCGGAGCCGATTGTCGAAAGAGGGGTCCGCCTGGATCCCCTTGCCCTTCGTGTAGGGGTACAGCAGCCCTTCCTCCTCTCGAAGCGTCGTTCCGTCCCAACTGCCCCACCAGTACGTGGTCTTGGCGCCGGGCCCCTCGACGCGGATCCGCATGAGGGTGTCGTCGTGGTCGCCGCCGTACATCAGCCAGGCGAGCCCGATCTGCTTCAGGTTGGAGATCGAGGAGGTCTTCTTCGCGGCGGCTTTGGCCTGGGCGAAGACGGGGAAGAGGATCGCCGCCAGGATGGCGATGATCGCGATGACGACGAGCAGTTCGATGAGCGTGAAGCCCGACCGGGTCCGGTGTCTCGACATATGTTCAGCCTCCGATGGCTCGCCGCCGAAAACGCCTGGGAGTGGAGGCTGGGGCCTGGTGCCCGCACCTGCGCACCTATGCTCGTAGGCGACGACGAGTCCTGACGCGGAGCGGGCATTCGGACTTCGCGCCGATTTCAAGGCGCGCTACCGTTGCGGCACAGTGCCGGACTTCGACCGGCTTCCCCCGTTTCCAGCCGACCTTTCGGACCGGCCTCCACGACGTCCTCGATTATATCGGAATCGGTTCGGGCAGGGCTGACATGGTTTTTGCGGACAGCGCCGCGGAACCCCCGAACCGGTTGAAGGTCCAATAAAGCATGAAAGCCAAGATCGCCATCGTTGCATTGGCCGGGTTGTCGTGCCTGGGCTCCGCCCAAAGTTGGCAGTTCGGCGATCCCGCCCCCGAGTTCAGCCTGATGTCGACCGAAGGTAAGAGGCTCTTCCTTCGCGACCTACAGAACAACGGCCCGATCGTGCTCTACTTCATCCGCTATGGCGATGCGGTCAACAACCAGGCCGCCCCGTGGATCCACCGGATCATCAAAACCTATGTGCCCGGGCGCGCGAAGTGGTACGGCGTGATCACGGAGAAGCGCGACCGCGCCGATTCGTGGCAGGCCGAGTTCAACCCGCCTTACCGGCTCCTGCTCGATCCCGAGTATCAGGCGGTCCGTGCGTTCAAGATCGAAAGCTCGCCTGCGATCGTCCTGATTGGAGCCGACGGCAAGATCGTCAAGGAGTGGCAGGGGTATAGCGGCTACTGGCTGAAGGACCTCAACCACTACATGGCGAGGGTCAACGACTCGAAGTTCAAGTACATCGACTTCAACTCGACCCCCTCCACCACCCGGTACGGCGCCGAGTTTATCGTCGGGGCGAAGCATCCCTAGGGCTCTAGGAGTAGCTTCGGGCGACTTCGGGGTGGGCGGCGATGTGCGCCTCCACCTCGTCGACCTTGGGCACGTACGACGTCGCCCCCAATCCCCGGCACTTGAGGCATCCTGCGGCGGCGGCGAACCGTAGGCAATCGTCGATCGGCCAGCCTCGGTCGAGGCCGTAAAGCATCCCCGCGCGGAACATGTCGCCTGCGCCGGTCGTATCGACCACGACCGGGGCGGGGAAAGGCGGGAACGCCCGGGGCGGATGCTCGGGCGATCCCGCGACGAACCCGTTCGGGCCGTCGCTCAGGATGCAGAAGCAGCCGCGGCTCGCGACGAACTCCTGCACCCAGCGGACGTTCTTCTGGGTGTTGTTTCGGAACCCGGCCCAGTCGGTGCTGCTCTGCCAAAAGGAGCCGGCCAGGATCGGGTCGTCGTCCCGGATGAAGTCCATGAGGTAGAGCCTCATTCCCGCCTGCGCCGCCCTTCGCGCCGCCTCTCGCGCCCGGTCGCCCATGTTCGGCTCGGCGGTGAACCACTCCCCGGCCCGATAGGGCAGCGAGTCCAGCGCTTTGCTGGGGTTCGCCCGGGAGAAGCCGAGGCCGAACATCGTCCTCTCCCCGTCGGGCGTGATGTAGATGTCGCACACGGGCGAGACCCGGTCCTCGCACGTTCCCAGAAGTTCGGTCGGCAGCCCCTTATCGATGATCAGCCTCCGGAGCAGCTGCGCTTCAATTCCGGATCCCAGATCGTTGCCTGCCAGCCGGATGTCGCTCGACCAGGCGATCAGTGCGGTCGCCGTGTTCGCCGCCTCTCCCCCCAGCATCAGGATCTCCTCCTCGACTTCGACGTAGCCGCCAGGGGAAGGAAGGTTGGGGACGCGCCGGATCCGGTCGATGCAGAGGGTGCCGAAAACGAAGACCACGGGAGGGAAAGCATACCGACTCGGTAACATGGTCCCGTGATCTGGATCCAGGGACTGCTGTCGTTCCTCGTCTGGGTCGGTTACGGCTTCTGGCAATCGCGCCGCCCCCAACCGCCGCTCACGTTCACCCGCCGCATGCGTCGCGAGGTGCGCGGACTGACCGCCGCAGCCTTGCTACTCGTGGCAGTCGCCCTTCTTTTCGGCGCCCTCGACGCCGTCTACCGCTTCGGGGGCTTCCGCCCCCAGGGCCTCGCCCCTTGGGCCTGGGGGCTCGTCACCGTCGTCGGGCTGGCTTTCATCCACCTGCAGACGCTCTCCCTCGCGCTCATCGTGACGCTCGCGAAGGATTCGGTAACGGCGGGGCGCACTCCCGCGTCAACCACTCAGAACACCGGTGAAGACAATGAACAGACTCCTCCTTAGTTTCGCGCTGGTGGCGGGACTCCTGACCTTGGGCCTGCCGCAAATCCCTGAAAAGGGAAAGCGAAGCGACGAGATCAACATCAAGATGCAGCGCGTCGAGCTCGCGCTCCAGATCCTTCCCGTGGCGATGACCCCGGACCAGATCAAGAAGATCCTTCCCAAACTCGAGAAAACGCGCGCCGAACAGAGGAAGATCATGGCCTCGGAGGACGACGAGTTGATCAAGATCGAGCCCAAGATCGACGCGACGCTGAAGGCGGCGTATGAGAAGGGCGAATATCCGTCGCCCCAGGCGCTGAACGACATTCGCAAGGTCGCGGCGATCCTGGCCACGCGCAGGAACCTCGAGATCTCCCGGATGACCGACGAGCTGTACGACGAGCTCAAGAAGAGCTTGAACGCAGGCCAGCTCGCCGTCATGGCGAAGACGATCGAAGCCAAATCCCTCAATCCGGCCAAGCCCGAAGAGGTCACCGAGGAGGCCCGTACCAAGGCCTACATCCGGGCCTTCCTCCTCCACCCCGCCGCTTACGAGATCTTGGTCAAGCTGAGCGAGAAAAAGGAGTAGCGGCCCGAGAACCCCCTCCTCTAAGCGGTTCCTCTTGGAGGAGGGGGCAGGGCGAAGCGGTCAGCGGCCCTGGATCTCGTCGTTCATCTTCTCGACCAGCGCCAAGTGGGCGCGCTCGAGCTCGTTCAGCCTCTCGGCCAGATTCGGGTCTGCCAGCGACAGGATCCTGACCGCCAGCAATCCCGCGTTCCGCGCGTTGCCGATCGCGACGGTCGCGACGGGAATCCCCGCCGGCATCTGGACGATCGAATAGAGCGAATCCACGCCCCCGAGCGCTTTCGTCGGCACCGGCACCCCGATCACCGGCAGGGTCGTCAGCGACGCGACCATCCCCGGGAGGTGCGCGGCGCCCCCCGCTCCGGCGATGATCGCCTTCAGGCCTCGCCCGCGAGCTTCCCGGGCGTACTCGACCATCCCCTCCGGGGTGCGATGGGCGCTCACGACCCGAACCTCGTACGGGACGCCGAACTCCTTCAGAGCGTCCGCCGCCGGCCGCATCGTCTCGAAGTCCGACGCGCTGCCCATGATCACGCCCACCACCGGCTCCATGGGGCGAGACTACCTCTATAATGGTGCCGAGCCACCATGCCACTCACACGCGAACAGCTTGCCCAGCGAGCCGCCCGGGAACTGCGGGACGGCTTCTACGTTAACCTCGGAATCGGGATCCCGACCCTTGTCGCCAACTACATCCCGGACGGCGTCAGCGTCGTCCTGCAGAGCGAGAACGGCATGCTCGGGATGGGCCCCTTCCCTTTCGAGGGCGACGAGGACCCCGACCTGATCAACGCCGGCAAGCAGACGATCACCGAAATTCCCGGCACCGTCTACTTCTCCTCC
>DASWVS010000131.1:0-4000 GCA_036401135.1 Fimbriimonas sp. | reverse complement strand
CCTTCTCCATCGCCAGTTTCTCGGCCCGGCTGGGAGGTTCGAGGTCGGGGAGCACGGGATAGGCGACCTCGTTCGAGGCCTCCTCGCCCCCGCCGAAGAGGGAGTCCTGTCCCGCGAGCCGCGACCGGTTCTGCATCTCGGCGAACGCGACCGCAGGCTCGACGTGCGCGAGGAGCTTGTTCCGGTTTCGGTCGATGCTGTCGAGCGCGCCCGACCGAACGAGCGCTTCGATCGCCAGACGGTTGATTCCGAGCGGCTTGCATCGTTCGGCGAACTCGAAGAGATGGGTGAAGGGGCCGTTCTCTTCCCTCTCCTTGATGATCCCTTCGACCAGGCCTTCACCGACGCCTTTGATCGCGACAAGGCCGAACCGGATCGAACGCGCGCCGACGCGGCGGTCGCCGTTCGTAGGGGCGCCCGGATCGACCTCGATGCTGAAGTCGCCATGAGACAGGTTGACGTCCGGAGGCAGGACCGGGATCTTCATTCGCCGACACTCCTCGATAAAGGTCGTAACCTTGTCCTCGCGGCTCAGGTAGACGCTGAGGAGGCCGGCCATATACTCGACCGGGTAGTTTGCCTTCAGGTAGGCCGTCTGGTAGGCGAGGATCGAGTAGCACACGGCGTGCGCTTTGTTGAAGGCGTAGCCGGCGAACGGGAGAAGAAGTTCCCAGACCCGGTTCGCCACCTCGTCGGCGATGCCTGCCGCGGCCGTGCCCTCCATGAACTCGGTCTTCATCTGAGCCATGGCCTTTGCGTCCTTCTTTCCCATGGCGCGCCGCAGGATGTCGGCCTTGCCGAGGGTGAATCCGGCGAGGGCCTGCACGAGTTTGAGGACCTGGTCCTGATAGACGATGATGCCGTAGGTCTCCTCGAGGATCGGCTTCATCGTCTCGTGGAGGTAGTGCGGCTTTCGCCGGCCGAACTTGGTGTCGATGAAGGTCGGAATATGCTCCATCGGCCCCGGCCGATAGAGCGCGATCATCGCCGCCAACTCCCTGACGTTCGTTGGTTTGAGCTGTTGGACCCATCGCGTCATCCCTCCGCCTTCGAGCTGGAAAACCCCCGTCGTCTCCCCTCGTCCCAGCATCTCGTAGGTCTTCGGATCGTCGGGCGGGATCGCCGCGATGTCGAATTTTTGCGGCGTCAGAACGGCATCAGAGCCGTTCTCCCTCGCGCTCTCGATGTTCGCCACCGCCCTCGACAGGACGGTGAGGTTCGACAGCCCGAGGAAGTCCATCTTGAGCAGGCCGATCTTCTCGAGGATGCCCATTTCGAAGGCGGTAATCGGCTGGCCGTCGTTTCCGCGATAGAGCGGGACGTACTCCACGAGCGGATCGCGCGAGATGACGACGCCGGCAGCGTGCACGCCCGGATGCCGCGCGATCCCCTCCACCTGCTTCGCGGTTTCGAACAGGGTCCGATTCCTCGTGTCCGAGTCGACCATCTGGCGGAACTCGGCGATCTCCTTGTAGGCGCGCTCAAGCGACCACCCCGGAAGGGTCGGAATCGCTTTCGTCAGCTTGTCCGTTTCCTGGGGTTGGTAGCCCAGCACGCGGCCGCAATCCTTGATTGCCGCCTTGGCCCCGAGCGTCCCGAACGTCACGATCTGGGCGACCCGGTCGTTGCCGAATCGATCCGTCACGTACTGGATGATCTCGTCCCGGCGCGCATCCTCGAAATCCATGTCGATATCCGGCATGGAGATCCGCTCCGGGTTGAGGAACCGCTCGAACGTAAGGTCGTACTCGACGGGGTCGACGTCCGTAATGCCGACGCAGTAGGAGACCAGGGAGCCCGCTGCCGATCCTCGCACGCCGAAGTAGATCCCCCGGTCGCGGGTCGCTTGGGCGAACTCGCGCACCAGAAGGAAGTAGTCCTCAAAGCCGGTCTTTTCGATGACGTCGAGTTCGTAGTTCAGCCGGTTGAGTGACGCCTCGGGGTGCTTGCTCCGGTCCTGCAGCCCCTTCTCCGCGAGCTGCCGCAGGAAGGCTTTGGAGGTCAGGCCCTCCGGCACCTCCGGCTCGGGCATCGGCGCACGCTGCTTGTCCAACTCGACGTTGCACAGCGACGCCACCATCGCCGTGTTCTCGAGCGCCTCCGGATGCTCCGGGAAGAGGGCCGCCATCTCGTCCTGGGACTTGAGATAGAACTCCTGAGTCTCGAACTTGAGCCTCTTCTCCTCTGCGACCTGCGACCCCGTCTGGATGCAGAGGAGCACGTCGTGGGGCTTCGCGTCGCCCTGGCAAAGATAGTGGGCGTCGTTGGTCGCGATCAGCGGCAGATCGAGTTCCCGGGATATCCGGACGAGAGGTTCGAGGATCGCCTTCTGCTCCTTCAGGCCGTGGTCCTGAAGCTCGATGAAGTAGTTCTCGGGACCGAAGATCTCCTTGTACATCCCGGCGATGCGCTGGGCTTTGGCATAGTTCCCTTCCAGAAGCGCTTGGCACACCTCCGAACCGAGGCAGGCGCTCGTGCCGATGAGCCCCTTCGAATGCGCCTTGAGGACTTCGTGGTCGATCCGGGGCTTGTAGTAATAGCCCTCCAGGGCGGCGATCGTCGAGAGCTTGCAGAGGTTGCGATAGCCTTCGAGGTTCTTCGCCAGCAGAAGCAAGTGGAAATACTCGTTGTCGGTCCGGCCTCCGCGCTTCTCGATGCCCTGCGGCGCGACGTACGCCTCGACGCCCAGGATCGGCTTGATTCCCGCCTTCTTGCACTCGAAGTAGAACTCCATCACGCCGAACATGACGCCGTGGTCGGAGATCGCCAGGGAGGTCATCCCCAGTTCCTTTGCCCGCCGGACCATCGCGGGGATTCGGTTCGCCCCGTCGAGGAGCGAATACTCGGTGTGGTTGTGCAAATGGCAGAACGGCGTTGACATGCGGGGAGATTCACCAGAGCGCGTCTGGAGCACCTCCTATTCTGACGTTTGCACGCCCGGCGTCGCCGCAGGAATCTGTCGCTTGAAATCTTTTCTGCGGACCCCAAACAATTCCCGATCCGGCCAAGTCCAAATGGCAAGACAAAGGAGCGATCAAATGGGAGAGTTGTTTCGCAACAATGTCCGGGAAAGGTATCTCGACCTGCTCGACTGGGTCGATATACGTCCGGATCTGAACTTGACTTGGTGCCTCGTTATGGCCGGGATCATCGGCCTGATGAACTACATCCTGCCCTTCAGCCTGATGTTCATGGCCACGTTCATGGCGGTCTTCGCCGCGGTCGGCCTGCTCGTCGGAGGGGTCTGCTGCGCGCTGTTCCTGGTCGCGTATCGGGCCGCGCGAGACGCCTACCGGGCCTGGCGCAACGAGCGGGAGACGCTACGGGTGCCGACATGGTCGGCGACGCACCAGCCTTTGGGCTTGAGGTAAGTCGGCCTAGTCCCCCTGGCAGTCCTCGATCCAGGCGCGGAGGATCTCCGCGCAGCTCCAGGCCTGCCAAGGGCAGCCTCCCGGGCTCTGCGGCTCGTCGCCGTCGTAAACCTCGGCGATGCCCCCCAGGCCGTGGTCCTGAAGCAACCGCTTCGCCTCCCGGAGCGTCCTCTTCGCTTCGGCCCGGTTGCCCGTGAATCTCACGAGGGCTGTCGCGTACGACCCGAGGAGCCAAGGCCACACGGTCCCCTGGTGATAGGCGGCGTCCAACTCCTGCACCGGGCCCTTGAACCGACCCCGGTACCCCGGCTCGTTCGGTCCCAGCGTACGCAGACCGACGGGCGTTAGCAGTTCTCGCGCCACCACCTCCAGTGCTTTGGCGGCATGTTCCGGATGGACGGGGCTAAACGGAAGCGCCATTGCGATGACCTGGTTCGGTCGGAGCGACGCATCGGCTGGATCGACCGTGTCGAGGTAGTGTCCCCGGACGGCATGCCAGAACTTCCGGTCGAAGCATTCCTCCGCCCGCCGCGCCGCCTCCACGACCTCCGTGGAGTCCTCACCGATTCGGTCGAAAACCCATGCGGTCGAGCGGAGGGCGTTGATCCAGAGGCCGTTGATCTCGACCG
>DASWVS010000130.1:0-14269 GCA_036401135.1 Fimbriimonas sp. | reverse complement strand
GATGATGTTCGTCAGCAGGGCGCTGATCGAGTTCGGCCCGAAGACGTCGAACGCCATCTGAAGGACGAACAGGAAGATCGTGTAGAAGGCGATCTTGCCCAGGATGTCGCTGACGTGGTAGCCCGAGCGGCTGAGAGCCTGCTTGATTCCGCCGCGCTCGACCCACCGGTCGAACCCGACCCGGGTCAGGACCTTGTCGAGGAGGCCGCCGAGGAACCTCGCGATGAAGTACCCAGCGATCAGAATCAGTAGGAAGGCACCGAGTCTCGGAAGAAATTCGGCAGTGTTGTCCCAGGCACGCTCGAACCCGGCACGTACGTCGGTCGTTGTTGTTTCCATTCGTTTCCCCTTTTCTGCTTATGTTCAGTGCTAGAAAGTGGGACATTCATCGAAGCCGGCATGTTCGATGCGGCACGAAAGCAACTGCCTATTCGAAGAGGGGCTCGAGATAGCTCAGGGTTCCCGCGTCCGCGTCGAGCCGGGCCTGGATCCCGAGCGGAAGGGACAACATCCCCTTCATATGCCCGAGCGGGTACCCGTAGACCGTGGGGATCCCGAGCGGCCCCAGACGGTCGTCGAAGATCTCCTTCCAGGGCTTCCCCCCGATGCCTTCGTCGACGCGCTCGTCGGTTCGCGTCATCTCTCCTACGACGATGCCGCGCGCTCCCTGAAGGATCCCGGCGTTCAGCATGTGGGTCAGCATGGCGTCGATGCGGTGGGGGGCTTCGTCGACGTCCTCGAGGACAACGATCCTGTCCGTTCCGTCGAATGCCTCGGGGGTTCCGATGCTGTCCGCGAGGAGGCACATGCATCCGCCGACCACGACCCCCTCGGCGCGTCCTGGCGTCGCCGTCGTCCCTCGGGGAGCGGCTTCGGGTGGTTCCAGATCGCCCCGTAGGACCCGCAGGAGCGAGTCGTAGACCCACGCCTCCCGCGGGTAGTGCAGCGTCAGCGCCATCGGGGCGTGCACCGTGGGAAGCCCGCGCCGGTTCAGGGCGAGATGGAGCGTCGTCACGTCGCTGAAGCCCAGAAACAGCTTCCGGGAGGCCGCCATTCGATCGAGGTCCAGGTGGGGAAACAGACGCGCGCAGCCGTACCCGCCGCGGGTGGCGAGGACGGCATCGACCACGGGATCCCCGAACGCCCCCATCAGGTCCTCGGCGCGATCCTCGTCGCTCCCCGCCAGGTAGTCGTCGGCATCGAGGACGTGCCTTCCCCGCACCACCCGGTAGCCTTCGCCTTCGAGCAGCCGCGTCATGAACTCGAGCTTGTCTTCCGACAAGGGAGAGGCCGGGGAAACGAGGGCGATCGTGCTGCCGGGCTGGAGGGCTCGGGGCTTCATGGGCAAAAGTATAATCCGCCCATGCTGCCTTCCACGGAGCGGTTTACGACCCGGGTCGCGAACTACGTGAGCTACCGTCCGAGCTATCCGCGGGAAGTCGTCGCCCTGTTGCAAGCGGAGTGTGGGTTGCGTTCGGGGTCGCCGGTCGCCGACGTGGGGTCGGGGACCGGCATCTTCAGCCGGCTCCTCCTCGATGTCGGTGCCGAGGTCCTTGCGGTGGAACCGAACGACGCGATGCGCGCGGCAGCGGAGTCCTGGCTGGGCGACGAGCCCGGGTTCCGCAGCATCAAGGGAACGGCGGAAGCCACCGGCCTCACGGAAGCGTCCGTCGGGCTGGTGACGTCGGCGCAAGCGTTCCACTGGTTCGACCGAGAGCGCGCAAGGAGCGAGTTTCGCCGCATCCTTGCGCCCGGCGGGTCTGTGGCGCTCGTGTGGAACGAAAGGCTGAGCGATAGCCCGTTTCTCCAGGCTTACGACGAGACCCTGAAAACGTACTCGGACGAGTATGAGCAGGTGAGAAGCCGCGACGTCGGCGAGAGCGAGGTGGCGGCGTTCTTCGGCCCCGTTGGCTGCCGGACCGCGTTCTTCTCCAACCTGCAGAGCCTGGACTTGCCGGCTTTCCTCGGGCGGGTGATGAGCAGCTCCTATTCGCCGCAGCAGGGCCACCCTTCGCACGAGCCCTTCGTCGAAGCGCTTCGGCAGCTCTTCGCGGAACACCGGGAGGCGGACCGGGTCGTGTTCCGGTACGAGACGCGAGTCTATTACGGTCCGCTCGGGTCGGCCTAACGGCGCTCGATCGCCCTTTCCGCGCCTTCGACCGACACTTCCGGGCAGAGGTCGAAGGCCGTCGCCACCTTGGTGAGGACGCTCTCTACGTGGCCGGCGTCGTTCGAGACGTATGCGACCCCGACGACCGCGGAGTTCCAGAGGTCGCAGTCGTCGGTCTCGGCGATCGAGACCTGGTAGCACCGCCGCACCCGGTCCATCAGGCTCTTGAGCACCCGGCGCTTGTCCTTGAGGCTAAAGCAGCCGTCCAGACGCAGGGTCAGCTGAAGGTGTCCGACGATCATCCCGTCCTTCAGTATGCTCGCTGGGAATCTCCTGTTCCCGTACGAAGCGGGGCCCGTAGATGGCGACGATGGCGCACAGTACCGCGACGAGCCCGAGAGAGGCACCGAGCGTCCATGCATCCGCCACCAGACCGATCACGGGTGGTCCGAGCAGGAAGCCGGTGTAACCGAGCGTCGTCACGGCCGCCAGACCGTAGGCCGGGGAAAAGCCCGGTTGGCGTCCGGCGGCGGCGAACAGGATGGGGACGAGGTTCGCCAGGCCCAACCCGGCGAGGGCGAATCCGATGACGGCGGCAGCGGGAGTCGGCACGCTCACGGATGCGACGAGCCCGAGGGCGGAGATCAAGCCGCTGAAGGCCAGGACACGCATCGTGCCGAAGCGCCCGACGATCGGGTCGCCGAGGAAGCGGCCGATCGCCATGCCCAGTCCGAACACGCCGAACCCGATCCCCGCGACCGCCGCCGACGCTCCCATGCTCGTGCGGAGGTAGACCGCCGCCCAGTCCCAGAGGGCCCCTTCGCCGAGGAAGGAGAACATCGTCAGGAAGCCGATGGGCAACAGCACGCCCTTCGGGATCGCGAACTTCGGGCCTTCGCCCTGATCCAGCCGGTCCAGCGACTTGGGATACAGCCAAAGCGCCGAGGCGAGGAGAAGGAGGGCCAGCACGACGGAGTTGGCGACCAGATGCGCCACCGGCGTGGCATGAAGTTTGGCCGCGATCGAATACGCCGCGCCCGCAGCGAATCCCCCGATGCTGTAGAACCCATGGATCGCCGAGAGCACGGGCTTGCGGTACCGGGCCTGCACGATCAGCGACTGGGTGTTCATCGCGACGTCGAACTGCCCGTAAAAGATCCCCATGACGTAGAGCACGGCCGCGAAGGACGCGAGGCTCGGCGCCGCCACGAGCAGGGGGAGGGTGAAGAGGAGTCCGAATCCGGTGGCGACGACCGCACCTCTCGATCCGATGTGGTGGATCAGGAACCCGGAGAACGGCATCGTCGTGACCGCCCCCATCGTGCCCGCCAGGAGCGCGAAGCCGAGGGTGCGGCTCGAGAGTTCGAGGTTGATCTTGACCGTCGCGATGTGCGGCGCCCACGCTCCCAGCGCGGCGCCGAGGACGAAAAAGATCAGCGACACCGCCACGCGGGCGCGTCGGTCGGCGGGGGTGGGAGCCACTCCTTAAGGGTACCGGTCGGCAATCTCCCCATGCCACCAGACGCCTCACCCGGCCAGCGTCGCCCCGGCTCGACGATCCGCCGCCGAGGCTCCCGCGATCCCTATGCTCGGGATAGTGGATGAACCCGCGCGGAATCTCCCGACAATCCAAAAAAGAGGCCGGGCCGCCGACTGCGGCGGCCCGGCCTCATCGCAAGGCGCTAGAGCGAAGCCGCCCCGTCGTAGCCCTTGAGCGGGCGGTACCAGATGTTCCGGAATCGGACGAGGTCGCCGTGGTCCTGGAGTTCCAGCGGCCCCTCGGTCGGATGGGGGCGGTACTCGGCCGTCACCCGGTGCTGGGTCGGCCCCTGGACTTCCTTGCGGTTGTGCAAAAGGACGCCGTTCAGGATGACGGTGAGATAGCCCGGTTTGACCAGCTTCTCGCCTTCCCATCTCGGTCCTTCCCAAATAATGTCGTACGCGTTCCATTCGCCCGGCTTGCGGATGGCGTTCGCCAACGGCGGGTACTGGCCGTAGATCCCTCCCACCGTTCCGTCGGGGTAGGTCGGGTTGTCATAGTTGTCCAGCACCTGGATCTCGTACAGGCCCAAGATGAACACGCCCGAGTTCCCGCGCCCCTGCCCGTCTCCCTTGACGACCGTCGGGGCCGTAAACTCGAGGTGAAGCTGGCAGTCGCCGAACTCCTTGCGAGTCCGCAGAGTGCCGGTGCCGGGAACGACCTCGACGTAGCCGTTCTCCACCTTCCAACTCCCGCCTTCCCAGTTGTCGAGGGACTTGCCGTCGAACAGGACCACCGCGTCGGACGGAGGAGTCGCCCCCTCGCTGAAGGTACCGGGAGTTACGATCGGAGGCTGGGGCCTGTCTCCGTCGTGAACATGCCATTGAGTGCCCGGGATCAGGGGCGTGTCGCTATATCCGAGGTTGCCTGCCATAACGTCGCCAGACTATCTCAATCGCGCCGCCCCGCGATATGCCTTCGCCCGCGCAATTGAGCGCACAAACTCCGGGCTATCCCTCGCCCGTCCGTTCCGGAAGACGGCACCGTCGCTTCGCGCCCTTCGCGACTTTCGCGCCCTTGGTGTTGGAAAATCCGGAACCTACCAAGTCGAGCGTTGCGCGGGCCGCCCCTGATCGAGTCGACCCTGCAAAACAGGACGCGTCATCATGTGCGACAACCGCCGCGAGGAGCCGAAGGATCTAAAGTGAACGTGCGGCTAGGTTTGGAACCGGCCGCTTCCGACGACGGCGACGGCACTCGCACCCGAGCCTCAACACGCTCCCAGGGCTCACAGCGTGAAGTAGAAGGTGGTGCCCTCGCCGACCTTGCTCTCCGCCCAGACCTTCCCGCCGTGCCTTTGGACGATCCGCTGGACGTTGGCGAGCCCGACCCCGGAACCGGGGTAGTCGCTGTCGCGCACGAGCCGTTCGAACGGCTTGAAGATCTTCTCCGCGTATTCCTGGTCGAAGCCCATCCCGGTGTCGCGCACGAAGTAGCCCTTCGCGTCCCTTCCGAACTCGACGGCCGGCTCGTCGCCCTTC
The DNA here is from genome assembly GCA_036401135.1 of Fimbriimonas sp. Classification (GTDB taxonomy): domain Bacteria; phylum Armatimonadota; class Fimbriimonadia; order Fimbriimonadales; family Fimbriimonadaceae; genus Fimbriimonas. The sequence continues at coordinate 9,138 of DASWVS010000130.1, read as the reverse complement.
GAGACGTACTTCAGGGCGTTGTCGAACATGTTGAAGAGCACCAGCCGAAGCAGCCGCTCGTCGCCGGTCGCCTTGATGCCGGGTTGAATCCGAATCCTGTCGGCGCGCCCGGTCTCGTTGGCAACCTCGGACGCGATCGCCGAGAGGTCCAGCGGCTCGAGCCGCATCTCCTGGCGGTTCAGCCGGCTGATCTTCAGCAGTTCGTCGATGAGCGTCGCCATCTTCTTGGCGGCCGCTCCCATCCGGTCGAGGTTCTCCTTTCCCTCGCTGTCGATGCTGCTCCCGAAGTCCTCTTTGAGGATCATCGCCGACGCCATGATCGACCGCAGCGGGCCGCGGAGGTCGTGCGAAACCGAGTAGGTGAAACCCTCGAGCTCGCGGACCGCCGCCTCGAGCTCGGCCGTGCGATCCTGCACCCGCTGCTCCAGCTCCGTGTTCGCCCTTCGCAGTTCCTCCTCCGTCTGTCGGATCGAGGTCACGTCCCGGACCACGGCGGCAAGCATGACGGGCTTCGAAGTGCCGTAGTAGAGAGGAAAGGTGCGGCAGCGGACGTGCCGGGTCTCCCCGTCCCGCCGGATGATCCGGTAATCGATCGACCGGCTCCAGTCCTCCCGGTCGTTGAGATGGGCGAGGAGCCTGTCCCGATCGTCCGGATGGGCGAGGTCGATGAAGGCGAGGGCGTTCTTGTAGATCTCTTCGACCGGGATGCCGAAGATCCGCTCGAATCCGGAACTGGCGTAGTCGAAGCGGCTCAGGTCGGGGGGGCCATAGCAAACGACCTCGTCCAGGTTCTCGACGAGCTCCCGCATAAAGCGAACGCGTTCCTCGGAACAGTCGGCAGCCTGGGCAGGCTCGGTTCTCCCTTGCACACGGCATTATAGCCCCGATCTTGCGCCCGTCTCCGCAAGATGCAGGCCCTGTCCGAGCGGTATAATCAGCTTCTGTTGAGATAAGGCTCAACGGCTTATGATGCCGGCGGATCCTCAGCATCGGGGAGGGCGCCGGTTTTTTGTTGGGCCGAGTCCGAACCGGAGGAGCAGAAAGAATGGCGACTCTCGTGATCATCGGAGCCCAGTGGGGCGACGAAGCCAAAGGCAAGCTGGTGGACGTTCTCGGCGCCCAGTCCGACGTGGTGGTTCGATATAGCGGCGGGAACAACGCGGGGCATACCGTCATCACCGGCGGAAAGGAGTTCAAGTTCCATCTCATCCCGGCAGGCATCCTGCATCCGGGAACGGTGGCGATCGTTGGAAGCGGCATGGTCGTGGATCCCAAAGGCCTGCTCGACGAGTGGGACCGCACCCTCGCCCAAAAACAGGACCTCGGCGAACTCAGGATCTCCTCCGCCGCGCACGTGGTCTTTCCCTACCACCGCATGCTCGACTCTCTGGAGGAGGTGGCGCGCGGCGAGAGCAAGATCGGGACGACCTCGCGGGGCATCGGACCCGCCTACCAGGACAAGGTGGCCAGGTTCGGCATCCGGATGGGCGAACTGGTGCGTCCCGAGGAGTTCTCCCACCGGCTCCGCGAGGTGCTGGCGTACAAGAACCGCCTGCTCGTGATGTTCGGCGCCGAGCCTCTCGACTACGACGCGCTCCACACCGAGTACTCGGCCTACGCGGAGCGCCTGCGCCCGTTCGTGTGCGACACCGAGCATTACGTGCAGGAGATGGTCGCCAGCGGCAGCAAGGTGCTCTTCGAAGGCGCGCAAGGAACGTTCCTCGACCTCGATTCCGGCACCTATCCCTTCGTCACCTCGTCGCACCCCGTTTCCGGCGGCGCCTGCCTCGGGACCGGCATCGGGCCTCGCGCGATCGACAACGTGCTCGGCGTGGCGAAGGCGTACACCACCCGCGTGGGTGCAGGACCCTTCCCGACCGAGCTCCTCGACGCCACCGGCGACTTCATCCGGGAACAGGGCCGGGAGTACGGCACGACCACGGGACGGGGGAGGCGGTGCGGCTGGCTCGACCTCGTCGTCATGAAGCACTCGGCCCGGCTCAACTCCCTCTCGGGATGGGTGATGACGCGTCTGGACGTCCTGAGCGGGCTCGAGAAGCTGAAGGTCTGCACCGGCTATCGGATCGACGGCAAGGAAGTCGCCCACATGCCGCAGATGACGATCGACCTGGCCAAGGCCGAGCCGATCTATCAGGAGTTCGACGGCTGGAGCGAGAACCTGCGCTCCTGCCGCGCCTACGACGACCTCCCCGCCTCCGCGAGGGAGTACCTGAGCTTCATCGAGTCGTTCACGGAAACTCCGGTTGCGATCGTTTCGATCGGCCCGGATCGGGAAGAGACGATCGTGAGAAAGCCCGAACTCGTCTGGGCGAAGTAGCCGGTTGTTGCGGTGTTCGAGTCGAACACCGCAACAACCCCGAGGGTCCTAAGCCCCACGTTCCGGGGCGTTCCTGATAACGTGGATATGTGATGCGTTATCCGTTGCTCTCCGCCGCATTGGGCTGCCTGCCGGTGCTCTGCTCCGCACAGGAAACCCTGAGTCTGGATGAGGCGCTGCGTCTGGCGAAGGAGCACAACGGGACGATCCGTTCCGCCCAGATGGCGGTGCGGATCGCAGGCTCCCAGGTGAAGCGCGCCGAGGCCTCGTTCTACCCCTCGGTCACCCCCCGCTATCGATGGAATTCGACGCGCACGGAGAGCAGCACGTCCCCCGGCAACCAGAGCGACGAGACCTCTTCCTCCTTCCTGGAGGCGTCGTGGCGGATCCTCGACTCCGGGGAGAGGAGCCTTACGTGGCGAGGCGCGAAGAAAGGGTTGGAGGCGGAACGATTCGCCGCATTGCAGACCCTCCGCGAGACGCTCTTCGGCGTCCACCGCCAGTACTACGACACCCTGCGCGCGGACGAGCTCCAAAAGGTCGCCAAGGCCCGGCACGACCGCGCGAAGCTCATTCTGAAGCAGACGATAGCCCGCGTCGAACTCGGGGATGCGCCGGCGAAGGACATCCTCCAGGCCGAAGCCGACGCGCTGAACGCCGAGGTCCAGGTCGTCGAAGGTGAGACCCAGAAGAGCAACGCTTCCGCAAACCTCAAGGCCATGATCGGGCTCCCTCCGGAGAAACGTCTTCCGGAACTCGTCGCGATGAAGGAGCCCCCCGCCGGACCGCCGCTCGCCCCTTTCGAGGTTGTCTCGGAGCAAGGGGTGGGCAACCGACCCGACCTGGTCGCCAGGCGCCTCGGTCTGGAAAGCACCGACTTCGCCTGGCGGCGGCAGCGGCGAGAGGCGAGCTGGACGTTCGGCCTCGACGGCGTGATGGATCATCAGTTCACCCCCGACCGGATCCAGGACCGCAAACTGAACTTCGTCGCCTCCTATCCGCTGTTCGACGGAGGGGCGCTCCGGGAGATTGCGCGGGAAACCGAGTACCGGCTTGCCGCCGGCAGGGAGGACCTTGTCCAGGCCGAGCGACAGGCGTTGGCGGAGATCGAAGGCGCCTACGCCGAAGTCAAGCAGAACCGAACGAGGCTGACCGCCGCACGGAAAGCGGAGGAGGCGGCGCTGAAAAACTACAACGCCGCCGTGGAGGCCCAGAGGCTCGGCGCGGGAGACCTGGTCGAGGTTCTGACCGCCCAGGTTAGCCTGGTGACGGCGGAGAGCAACGCGATCGAAGCGCTGTACGATCTTCTGATCTCCGACGTCCGGCTCGCGCTGGTGACGGGCGAACCCCTGCGGGGCGAGTAGGGCGGTCTAGTAGAATCGCTCGAATGATCGATGAAGCGTTCGTCAGGCAGATCCCGAAGGTCGAGCTCCACGTCCATCTCGAAGGCTCCATCCGTCCGGAAACGGTCCTGAAGCTGGCCAGGCGCCACAATGTGGCTCTGCCCGCCGACAACGTCGAGCAGCTGAGGGACTGGTACCGGTTCCGCGACTTTCCCCACTTCGTGGAGGTGTACGTCGCCGTCTCGGGCTGCATCCGTACAGCAGACGATCTGGAACTGGTCGCGCGGGAATTCCTCGAGGGACAGTCGGAACAGAACGTGCTCCATACGGAGGCCACCTACACCGCCGCCACCATCGAGCAGTATGCGGGCATCCCTTGGCCGGAACAGCTCAAGGCGCTGCAGACGGCGAGAGAGTATGGCGAGCGGGAACTGGGCGTCTCCTGCGACTTCATCCTCGACATCGTTCGGGGCCACCCGGCCGAGCGGGCGCTCGAGGTCGCCCAGTGGGCGGTCGAGGCGCAGGGGCAAGGGGTCTGTGCGCTCGGGATGGCGGGCGAGGAGTGCCGCCAGCCGGCTTCGTTCTACCGAGAGGCGGTGGCATGGGCGGAGGACGCGGGCTTGCCGTTCATCCCCCACGCCGGCGAGACCCGGGGGCCGGAGAGCATCTGGGACGCGCTCGAAGGCGGGAGCCCGCGGCGGATCGGGCACGGCGTCCGATGCCTGGAGGATCCCCGACTGACGGTGCTCCTCCGGGACCGGCAGATCCCGCTCGAGGTTTGCCCCACGAGCAACGTGTGCCTCGGCGTTTACCCAAGCCTGGCGGACCATCCGCTGCCTCGGCTGCTGGACGAGGGGCTCTACGTCACCGTGAACTCCGACGATCCGCCGATGTTCGGGACCACGCTCACCGAGGAACTCGTCCGCGTGGCGAGCGAGTTCGATTTCGACCGGGACATCCTCTGGACGCTGATGCTGAACGCCGCCAACGCGTCGCTGCTTCCGCCGGAGCGAAAGCGGGACCTGGTCGGGCGGCTGAGGGCGGGCTTCGCAGCCGCCGAGGAAGAGCCTTCCGAGGGGTAGGAGGTACCATGGAGACTCACGTCGACCCCTGATACAACGACGTTGAGGGAGCCCCATATGAACAAGACGTTCGCCGTCCTGGGCGCCGGCATGCAAGGCACTGCCGCCGCCTACGACCTCGCCAAATTCGCCGATCCCGCCCACATCCTGCTGGGCGACATGAGTCTCCACCAGGCGCAGAAGAGTGCCGAGAGGGTCAACAGCCTCCTCGACCGGCTGGTTTGCGTCCCGATGCAGGTGGATGCGCTCGACCCGGAGAGCCTCGGCGGATGGATGTCAAAGGCGGACGTTCTCCTTTCCTGCGTGCCGTATTACCTGCATACGAAGGTGGCGGCGACGGCGATCCGATCGGGCGTCGACATGGTGGACCTGGGAGGAAACACCCCGGTAACGATGGCCACCCTGGAAATGGACGCCGAGGCGCGCCAAGCGGGTGTGACCCTCGTTCCGGACACCGGGCTGGCGCCGGGCCTGGTCAACAGCATCGGCGCGTGGCTCATCGAGCAGTTGGACGAAGCGCAGTCCGTGCGCCTCTACTGCGGCGTCCTGCCCCAAAACCCGATCCCGCCATTCAACTACAAGCTGACGTTCAACGTCGAGGGGCTGGTCACGGAGTACGACTACGAAGCGGTCGTCCTCCGGGACGGGGAGATCCGGATGGTCGAGACGCTCGACGAGCTCGAGGAGATCCACATCGATGAGCTTGGGACGATGGAAGCCTTCACCACCTCGGGAGGCACCAGCACCGCCCCGTACACCTTCCACGGCAGAGTCCGCGACTACGAGTACAAGACGATCCGCTTCCCTGGCCACTGTCATTTGATGAGGGCCTACAAGGACTTCGGCCTTTGGCGCGAGGACGAGGTGGAGGTCAAAGGCGTCAAGGTGCGTCCGAAGGACGTCTTCTGCCGGGTCTTCGGGGAAGAGCTCGCCAAGATCCAGGACCTCGACCAGTGCGCCGTTCGAGGCGTCGGGATCGGGTTGAAGGACGGGGAGAAGGTCCGCCTCCAGGTTGACGTGTTCGACCGGCAGTGCCCGGAAACCCACTTCACCTCGATGGAGCGCCTCACCGGCTTCAGCATGGCGATCTACGCCGCGTCGATCGCTCGGGGAGAGGTTCCCAGAGGTTGCGTGCGCTACGAGCTGGCGATGAGCGGAGCCCGGTTCCTGGAGGAGATCCAGCGCCGAGGCGTCAAGGTCCGGTTCAGCGAAGAGCGCCTGCCGTCCGTGGCCGAGATCCAAACCGACCGCGTAAGCCGATGATCCGCATCCCGTGCCCTGCCAAGCTGAACCTGTTTCTCTCGGTGGGGCCGCGGGACTCCCGAGGCTTCCACCCCATCCGAACCGTCTTCCAAGCGATCTCCCTGTTCGACGAGCTGCAGCTCGAGAGATCATCCGTCGATTCGTTCGAATGCGACCGGGATCTGCCGGAGGCCAATACCGTAACGCGCGCCTGGTCCCTGTTGCGCGAGGTGGTCCCCTTGCCGCCCCTTCGCGTCGTTTTAAGGAAGGGCATTCCCACGGAAGCCGGATTGGGAGGCGGAAGCTCCGACGCCGCCGGGCTCCTCCGAGGGGTGGAAGCGCTTCTCGAACTCGAGATCCCTCGCGCCGAGCGCGCTGCCCTAGCTCTGGCCGTCGGAGCGGACGTCCCTTTCTTCCTCCTCGGCGGACGGGCGGTCGGCGAGGGGTATGGCGAGAAGCTCACGCCTCTGCCCGACCCGACGGATCAGTGGGCCGTCGTCGTCAAGCCTTCCGCGGGGTGCCCCACCGGCCTGATGTATCGGGCCCTGGATCAGAAAGACTATCCATGGAGGGAACTCGGCGAGGGGACCGACTTCTACAACGACTTCGAGCGCGTGGCGCCTTGCCAATGCCTCGACCTCATCGAGCGGCTTCAGGTCCTCGGTGCGGACAAGGCGGGGTTGAGCGGATCCGGCTCGGCGGTGTTCGGCACCGTCCCCGACAGGCCGCACGCTGAACGGCTGGCGGCGCGTCTCGCGACCGAAGGCCACGATGGGGCTTTTGTCGTTAAATTTCTGTCAAGGGCTGAAAGCACCCACATTTCGTGAGGAAGTTTTGTACAATTTCCTTGTTGGAATGCGTCCTTTAACGATGCCCGATGAGGTCGATTACAAGACCACGGAAGAATTCCTTCTCGCTCAAGATGAGGTCATTGATGCGAGCGTGTGGTGCTACGGCGGGGAGCTTCGGGCGCACGTAACCTTGGCGGAAGAGGCCCACTGGGACCTCGACTCGCTACGCGATGCGTGCACCAACAACGTCGGACCCCGGCACACGCCGCAGGAGTTCGTTCTACTGCGTCATCGCAGCCGCAGGGGTTGACCCGGCTGTCGACGAAAAGGCCCGGCGAAACTGCCGGGCCTTTCTTGTTCGATGTGCGGACGGCTTCTAGAGGTCGGCGTCGTCCTCGTCCGGAACCTGCTCGACGTCCACGTCTTCGTCGTCGTCCACGCGCGCCGTTGCCGCGGGGGTTGGCGAGAGGTCGACGAACGCGATGTTTTTCGCCTGACGGTTGGGGCAGTTGTTGCAGACGAAGGTGGCCTTGGCTCCCTCGAGCCAGGCGGGCACCTTTTCGATGGGCCGGCCGCAGTTAGCGCAGTGGATCATGGGTTGGAACTCTGGGTCTCCTCTTGGTACTGTTGGACGGTCTGCCGGTGGCTCAGATAGCCGTTGACGAGCATGACGGCGGCAGCGCCGAGGTACAGGAAGGCGAGGCCGTCCTCCCTCTTCTGTCCCGGGTCGCGGATCGCGGCGTCGCCGCCCAGGAACGGCAGGCCGATGATCCCGAGAACGAAGAGAATCGCCGCGATCAGGAAGTAGGTGTTCTTGTACCAGACCGGTCGCGCCGGTGGCTTCTTCGAACTCACCCGCGCATTGTACCTTTCCGGGCGGGAGGCGTCCCGGATCAAAGCTTTTCGAACCCGCCCTGCTTCATCACCATCTCGCGAAGGAGCTTTCTGCCCCGGTGGATGCGCGACCGGACCGTGCCCACCGTCGTCCCCTGCACTTCGGAGATCTCGGCGTAGCTCATGTCGTCCAGGTCGCACATCGTGATCGCCGAACGATAGACCTCCGGCAAATTGTCGAGCGCTTCCCGAAGCCGGCGGCGGAACTCCTGCCTCTCCAACTCCTCGTCCGGCGTGGGATCGTCGGCGGCGATCGGCAGCTCCTGAACCTCGCCGTCGTTCGGCGAGATCATCGAGTTCAGCGACTCCGCCTTGCGGATCGGGTTCTCGCGGCGGCGCGTGTCCAGGTAGGCGCGCTGCATGATCCGAAGCAGCCAGTTCAGAAACGGGCGCCCGGGCATATAGCTGTCGAAACCCCGCCACGCCTTGACGTAGGTTTCCTGAAGCAGGTCCTCGGCGTCCGAGCGGTTTCGCGTCAGCTGAAGAGCCATCGTGAAGGCGCGGCGCTTCGTGTCGTCCACCATGTGCTGGAATCTTCGAAGCTCCCTCTCGGATCCTTCGTCGAGGGGACGGATGGCGTCGATGGTGGTGCTGAGGGGCATGGCTCTCCTTGTTTCTTTCCCTGACACTTTTGCTAAAGCAACGGATGATAGACGATACGAAGGCAAGTTTGTTTGTCCTTCGGCGTTTCTGGCCAAAGGCGTGAGAGCTCTCCGCGTCGAGACCGTCTCTCTCGAACTATCGTGTATCCTCGAAACGCAGTTGTTAGAACTGCAGTTCCCCAATGAAGTTCGTTTTGATCACAAAGGACCATGAACTCGAGTCGGCGGCGCGCGAAGGGTTCCATCCTTCCGACGACTGCGTCGCCTTCTCCGACTGGTCCTGTGCGCTCGAGTGCTGCGAGGATGCCGACCTGCTCTTCGTCGACCTTGTCGCCACGCTGACCGAACCGCACAAGATCGCCGGATACGAGGCGTTCGCGATGGCGAAGATGGGGCACGAGAAGGCGGCCAAGACCCCGGTGGTCCTGATCTCGCCCGAAAAGGGATACGACCTGGACTTCATGGCCGGCTGGCCGGACTTCGTCTACCTCCACTACCAGCGCCCGGTGGACTATAAGATCTTCCGACGCGCCAGCACCTGGATCTAGTTCGCCTGCTGTTGGATCCATCGACCGCGCCTCCCCGGTATCCTTGAGGCGATGGCCACCCTTCTGGCGACCTGGGAACAGCCCGGGCCGGTTGCTCTTCGTGCGGCTTGGGAGCAATGGACGCGGACGAGCGAACTCGTCGATGCGATCGAAGCCGGTCTCGCCGCGTGCGAGCTCGACCCGTCGCTCCTTGCGATCGGACTCGGGGCGCTCCCCAACGCCGACGGCGAGCTTGAGCTCGACGCTTCGATCATGGACGGCCGGGACCTGAATGCAGGCGCCGTGTGCGCCGTTCGCG
>DASWVS010000129.1:0-8228 GCA_036401135.1 Fimbriimonas sp. | reverse complement strand
GGGCATCAGGCGGTGCTTCAGCTTGGTGAAGAAGCGCAGGACGTCCACCGCCTCCTCGTCGTAGATCCACGGAACGCGGTACGAGGTGCTGCCGTGCAAGCGCGAGTGGGACGAGAGCAGCCCGAACGCCACCCACCGCTTGTAGAGCTCCGCAGGCGGGCGTCCTTCGAAGCCGCCGATGTCGTGGCTCCAGAAGCCGAACCCGGACATGCAGAGCGACAAGCCGCCCCGGAGCGATTCCGCCATTGCCTCGAAGGTCGACCAGCAGTCGCCGCCCCAGTGGACCGGGTACATCTGGCCCCCGACCGTCGCCGCCCGCGCGAAAAGCACCGCCTCGTCCCTTCCGAGCTTCCTCTCCAGCACCTCGAAAACCGCCTGATTGTAGAGCTGCGCGTAGTAGTTGTGCATCCGCTGGGGATCGGAGCCGTCGAACCATGCGACATCGGTGGGGATCCGCTCGCCAAAATCGGTTTTGAAGCAGTCCACCCCCATCTCGACCAACGCTTCGAGCTGGTTCTGGTACCAGCGCTTGGCGTCCGGGTTCGTGAAGTCGACGATCCCCATTCCCGCCTGCCAGAGGTCCCACTGCCACACGTCCCCGTTCGGGCGCTTCAGCAGGTACCCCTTCTCCATCCCCTCCCGGAACAGCCTCGACGCCTGCCCGATATAAGGATTGATCCAGACGCAGACTTTCAGGCCTCTTTCGTGCATCCGCTTCAGCATCGCCGGCGGGTCGGGAAAGACCGCCGGATCCCACTCGAAGTCGCACCAGTGCATCCCCCGCATCCAGAAGCAGTCGTAGTGGAAGACGCTGAGGGGGATGTCGCGGTCCGCCATCCCCTGCACGAACTCGGTCACCGTCGCCTCGTCGTAGTTCGTCGTGAAGGAGGTGGTGAGCCAGAGCCCGAAGGACCACTTCGGCGGAAGACCGGGCCGGCCGGTGAGCGCCGTGTACTTCTGCAGGACCTCCTTGGGCGTCGGCCCGTAGATCACGTAGAACTCGATCCACTCTCCCGGAACCGAGAACTGCACGCGCGACACGCGCTCGGAGCCGACCTCGAAGGAAACGGCGCCCGGGTGCGAGACGAAAACCCCATAGCCCCGGTTGGTCATGTAGAACGGGATGTTTTTGTAGGCTTGCTCGCTGGAGGTGCCGCCGTCGCGGTTCCAGATATCGACGACCTGGCCGTTCTTCACGAACGGGGTGAATCGCTCCCCCATCCCGTAGACGAGTTCGCCCACGCCGAGGTCGAGGGAGGCCATCATATGGCTCTCGCCGGACGGCTCGAGCGGCGAGCGGGCCTCGGGCGAGACCTGCATGAACCCCATACCGCGGGAGGGGACTCCCGTGACCCGCTTGCCGTCCGCCAGAAAGTCGAGCGTCCAGTTCTTGAGGCTTACGCGGGCGGTCAGCGCCCCGGCGGTGAGGGCCAGCGAGACCTCGTCCTCAACGGCCCGGACATCGGCTCCGACGGCGTCCACGGGGAAGTTCGGGCCGTGATCGGCCACTCCGGCGTGATGGACCATGCGCACGGCGATCACGTCCGGCATCGGCGAGGTGATCCTGACGTCGAGGACCGAGCCGTCGAGGGTTCCTCCACGGTCGTTGATGGCGTGGGTGGCGGCCAGGAAGCTCAGCCCTTGGGCGTCCTTCGCGGCCTGGTAAGCCTCGGTGGCGTAGCTTGCGGCGACGCCTTTGCGATGAAGCCAGTTGCCGTCGGTGAATTTCATGTCTGCTCCCTTGCTGTCCGTTTCCTGCCGCCGATCGAAAGGGTCTGCCTCAGGGCGACGTCCCGGCTCGAGCGGCCGACCTGGATCTCGACCCGCCCCTCCTCGACCACCCACCGGCGCTGTCCCGGATCCCAACACGCGAGGTCTTTGACCCGCACGGACAGCTCGATCCTTCTGGTCTCGCCCTTCTTCAGCATCGTCCGCTGGAACGCGCGGAGTTCCTTGATCGGCCGAGCTACCTTGGAGTCCAAGTGGCGGACGTAAAGCTGGGCGACCTCCTCCCCGTCCCGCGTCCCCGCGTTGGTGAGGTTGAATCCGACCCTCAGCGTTTCCGTCCCCTCGATCGCCAGGTCAGCGTATTCGAAGCGCGTGTAGCTCAGCCCGTGGCCGAACCGGTAGAGCGGCTCTCCCCGGAAGTACAGGTAGGTGCGGCCTTTGCGGAGGTCGTAGTCCGTGATCGGGGGCAGGTCTCCAACCGACCGAACCCACGTCTGCGTCAGCCTTCCGGCCGGGTTAACGTCGCCGAACAGAACGTCCGCCAAGGCGGTTCCCTGTTCCTGGCTGCCGTGCGCCATGTGAAGGATCGCCGGAACGTTAGCTTCCGTCCAGTTGATCGCGTACGGGAAGCTCGAGGTCAGCACCACGATCGTGCGCGGGTTCGCCGCCAGGACCTGCCGGATCAGATCCTCGTCCTCCAGATCGATCGACTGCCGGTCCACCGCCTCTTTTCCGTCGCTCCTGCGCTCCACCTTCGCCCATCCGGCGTTCCCGGTGGGGTGGTTGCCGACGACGACGATGGCGACGTCCGCCTCCCGGGCGAGGCGGACGGCTTCCGGCCCCTCGAGGGCGTGCGCCACCTCGACCTCAGCGCCAAGTTCGCGGCGGATCCCCTCCAGAGGCGTGATCCGGTAGGGCGGCATGCCGCTGTACCAGTCCAGGATCACCTCGTCCGAGCGCAGCCCGAGCACCGCGACCTTCTTCAGTCTCTCGCGGTCCAGAGGGAGCGTCTCGTTCTCGTTCTTGAGCAGGACGATCGACTTGCGCGTCGCCTCCAGGGCGAGCGCCCGGTGCTCCTCGCTCTGCCACGGCTCGGGCTCCTGGCCGATCTTCGAGTAGGGGACCGCCTCTGACGGGTCGAGCAGGCCGAGCTTGATCATCACCCGGAAGTTCCCCCTCAGCACCGCGTCGAGGTCCCTTTCCTCGAGCAGGCCTTTCGCAAGGGCGGCTCGGGTTCCGTCGACGTACCGGTCGAGGAACTGGCCAATGCCTGCCTTGATCACGGCCGCCGCCGCCTCTTCGTGCGTCGCGAACGCCTTGTGCGCCGTCACGAGCAGGTTGTATCCCCCGCCGTCGGTGCAGATGATCCCGTCCTGCCCCCACTCCTGGACGGTGATCGTCTTCAGGTCCGGGTGCACGTGCATCGGCGTCCCGTTCACCGCGTTGTAAGAGGCCATGTAGGCCCTGCTTCCGGCTTCGACCCCCATCCGGAAAGGCACCGAGTAGTACTCGCGCCAGAGCCTCTCGTCGAAATCAGAAGAGCCGAAGTCGCGCTCGTCCTCGCAGCTGTTCGCAAGGAAGTGCTTCATGAGCGAGGCCGCCTGCCAGTACTTCGGATGGTCGCCCTGCAATCCACGGACGAACGACCGGGTCAGGCTCCCGGCGAGGAACGGGTCTTCGCCAAAGCACTCCTCGGTCCTCCCCCATCGGGGATCCCGGCCCAGGTCGGAGTTCGGCGCCCGCAGCACCAGCCCTCCCTGACCGTAGTTTGGGCTCTGGAACACGTAGCGGCACTCCAGCCCTTCGGCGGCGGCGACTCGCTGGATGAGGTCGGTGTCCCAGGTCTGGCCCAGGCCGTAGCTCTGAGGAAAGGTGGTGGTCGGCACCTTGCGCGGAGGCGACCAGTTGGCAGGCCCACCCTGGGCCAGGCCGTGCAGGCCCTCGACGTGGCGGCTGCCTTTGACGCCCAGTCGGGGGACGCTGGGATCGGTGCTCAGGCAGGCGATCTTCTCGTCCAGGGTCATCATCGAGAGCAGGTTGTCGATCCGCTTCTCGGTAGGCAGCTCGGGGTTTTGGAAGGGGTGCTCGATCATCGTAAAGCTCGCAGCAAGAAGGGTTCCAAGAAAGGTCATCGGGATGCTGGGAACGTGACGACGACGATGCCGGTCGCCGGAACCGCCACCTTCAGCTTCGGCTCCGCCTCGATTCTCGACCGCTTGATCCGGCTCTGTCCGCGGCCTAGCTCGAACCGGTCGCCGGGCGTTCCGGGCTTGAAGCCGGCGATCTCGATCTCGGCGAGGGTCGCGTGGTCGGTGTCCTGGTTGATCAGCATCACCGCCAGCCGGCCGCTCTTCTGTCGAACCGCGTGGGCGACCAGCGTCTTGCGGTCCGAGGCGGCAGGGACGAAGGTGTCGCCCGGCTTGGCCGCGCGATCCACCATCTGCACCCCGTAGTACGGGGAGAAGGGCGTGTTCGCCGGCGGCTGGGCCACTCCGCGGTTCGTATGGCCGCTCGAGAGGATCCCCTGGTCGCCGTACTGTCCCTGCCAGTGCGACAGGCCGTTGTGCAGGTTCCACCAGTTGACGTGGGCGGCGCCGTTCCCCAGCCACGTCATGTAATGGTCGGCGGCGAACAACGCGCCGGATGCCCGCAGGTTGGTGTCGTTTCCGTCGCCTTCGGTCATCCAGATCGGGATCTCGCGCCCGGCGATGCTCAGGCACTTCGCCTTGAGCTTCGCGAGGAGCTCCGGCACCTTTCTCAGGGAGTCCAGGATCTCCTGCTGCGACTTCCCCTCGCCGTACCAGTGGACCACGACGAAGTCGACGTCCGTGCCGCACTCCTTGAGCACGTTCGTGTTCCAGTCCGGCTCGACCCCATCCGGCCATCCCCCTGGCGTCGTCATCACCGCCCCGACCTTCACCGTCGGGTCCTCGGCCTTCATCGCCTTCGAGAACCGGCTCACATTCCGGCCGTACTCGGTGGGGCCGAGCAGCGGGTTCTTCAGGCGCTCGCCGCTCTCCGGGGAGTGGAGATCCACCTCCCAGCCCTTGCCGTTGTAGAAGCCGTTTCCGTAGACCTCGTTGCCGATCTCCCAGTACTTCACTCCGTAGCCCTTGGTTTTGTTGGCGTAGCGAACCCATTCGGCGGCGTAGGCCGGTTCTGCTCCGCCCGTTCCGTCCGGGTTGGAGCCGTAGTTCACGGTGATCAGCGGCGTGGTTCCCGACTTCCGGCAGAGCCCCATGAACGAGTCGAAGTCCTTGCCCGGCTGAATATTGGCCTCCATCCCTTTCGTGGCCGAGTGCGTCTTCCACTGGTAGAGGTCGGCGTACGATCCGCCGGGGTAGCGGACGACCTTCCAGCCCGCGTTCCTCACCAGGGAAGGGATCTCCTTGTCGAGCATATGCTCGTCCCAGACGGCGACGCCGATCCCGAGCGCTTCCGGCTGCATGACCGCCAAATTCTTGAGGGCGTCGATCCTCACGCGGGTTTCCGTCACCGTGTCCAGCGGTCCGCCCAGGACGGATGCGGCGAGGCAAAGAGTCAGCATCACGATATAACGATATACCCTCCGCGAGCCTTCGGTGTATCCTAGTTCGGGGTGATGAGGCAAACATGGCTGTGACTCTCAGGGACGTCGCCGCGCGCGCAGGCGTGTCGCCGGTGGTGGTCTCGCGCGTCCTCCACAACCGGGCGCAGAGCATCCGGGTCAGCGAGGCGACCGCCGAACGGGTCCGCGTGGCGGCGAAGGAGCTTGGCTACCGGGTTAACGTCATGGCCCGCGCCTTCCGGCAGCGACAGACCCACATGATCGGCGTGCTCCACGGGGTCCGTTTCGGGCGGCCGATGTTCAACCAGGGGTCGATGTACTTCGCCGCGCTGATGGACGGCATCGTCGAAGGGGCGTTCCGCCACGAGTACGCCGTCACCCTTTGCCCGAAGCTCTACGGCCACAGCCCCGAGGAATCGATGGAGGACGGCCGCTTCGACGGCCTCGTCTGGTACAGCACCGAGCCTTCCAAGGAGAACGAGGAGATGCTCGCGAACTGCTCCGTCCCGCTCGTGATCCTCCACGGGACGGCCGCCGAGGGGAGGAGGCATCCGACCGTCGTCTGCGACAACGACGGAGGCGTCGGGTTCGCCGTCAACCACCTCTTCGAGCTCGGGCATCGCCGCATCGGGTTCGCGCTCGATCGCCGCACGCTGAACGGCGAGTTCCTGATCCGGTACGAGGCGTTCCGCCGCCACCTGCGGCGCCTCGGCGTGACCGTCACCCCCGCCGACCTGGTCGGGATCCATGGAGGCCTGCCCGAGATCGAGGAGGCGATGCTGCAGAAGCGCTACACCGCCATCTTCGCCCAGGAGGACGATACGGCCGGCCGGATCATGCAAGCCGCCCAGGGATTGGGCATCTCCGTTCCCGACGAGCTTTCGATCGTCGGCTTCGACTCGACGCCGTTCTGCGACCAACTGCGCCCTCGGCTCACCTCGGTCCGCCAGCCGCTGACCGAGATGGGGAACCGCGCCATCGACCTCTTGATCCAGTCGATCCGGGGGGAGACGATCGAGCAACCCAACGTCGTCCTCCCGTGCTCCCTGGACGTTCGCGAATCGACCGCACCCAAGGCACCATGATCACGATCCTCGCTATGCTGCTGACGGCCCAACCGGCCACGATCACCGTCTACGCGGACCAGCGCAAACCCATTTCGAAGTACATCTACGGAGCCAATTTCCCCGACTGGAAGGGCATCGGGTTCGGCTATACCCTCGCCCGTCTCGGCGGCAACCGTACGACCGCTTACAACTGGGAGACGAACGCCAGCAACGCCGGAGCCGACTACCGGCACCAGAACGACGGCTACATG
The DNA here is from genome assembly GCA_036401135.1 of Fimbriimonas sp. Taxonomy (GTDB): domain Bacteria; phylum Armatimonadota; class Fimbriimonadia; order Fimbriimonadales; family Fimbriimonadaceae; genus Fimbriimonas. The sequence continues at coordinate 1,635 of DASWVS010000129.1, read as the reverse complement.
GGCGAGAGCGACGTCCCCGGCAAGACTTACCTCGACTTCATGCGGGACGCCCAGCGGAACCAGGCGGCGGTCCTCCTCACGATCCCGACCGCCGGGTACGTCTCGGCGGACAAGGGCCCGGACGGCGACGTCAACAAGACCCCGAACTACCTCCAGACTCGCTTCCATCGGTCGTACGCGAAGAAGCCGGGCAAGCTCGCCTACCCGCCGAACACCAAGGACAAGGCCGTCTACCAGGACGAGTTCGTGGCGTACCTCGAGAGCAGGAAGCTGTCGAACACCCCGCTCTGGTACTCGCTCGACAACGAGCCCGATCTTTGGGGCCACACCCACCAGCGCATCTGGCCGAAGAACCCGACCTACGCCCAGATCCTTGCGAACAACATCGAATTCGCGTCCGGCATCAAGGACGTTGCCAAGCAGACGCTCATCTTCGGGCCGGCGAACTACGGGTGGCAAGGGTTCCGCACGTTCCAGGATGCTCCCGACGCCAACGGGCGCGACTTCCTCGACTTCTACCTGGCAGGCATGCGCGCCGCCGGAAACCGGCAGGGGCGGAGGCTCCTGGACGTCCTCGACATCCACTGGTACCCGGAAGCCCAAGGGGGCGGCCAGCGCATCGCCTTCGGCGAGGACAAGCCCGGCACGGCGGAAGCCCGCATCCAGGCGTCGCGGTCGCTTTGGGACCCGAACTATGTGGAAACGAGCTGGATCGCCCAGACGCTGGGCGGCAAACCGATCGTCCTGCTGCCGCGCGTACTCGGCCAGATCGCCAAGCATTATCCCAACACCAAGCTGGCGATCACCGAGTACGACTACGGCGGAGGCAAGAACGCTTCCGGCATGATCGCGCAGGCGGACGTGCTGGGCCTTTTCGGACGGTACGGCCTCTTCGCCGCGACCCACTGGGGAATCTCGAAGGACGATCCCGCCCAGGTCGCCGGCTTCCGGGCTTTCATCAACTACGACGGCAAGGGAGGCCGTTTCGGCGACCGAGGGTTGGCGGTTTCGGGGCAGCGCCCGGCCGACAACGCCGTGTATGCCTCGGTCGACTCGGTCAACCGCAACCGCCTGACGATCGTCGCGATCAATAAGACGGATGCCGTCCAGCCGATGAGGCTGGTCTCGAACGGGTTCACGCCGCGTTCGAGCCGCGCCTTCGCTCAGCGCCACGACGCTCCGTTCAACCCTCGGTCGGTCCCGGCCACGCTCTCCAAAGGGGTCGTAACTCTGGATTCCCCCCCACTGAGCGTCGTGACGGTCGAACTGACGCGCTAACCTACGAGACGCCCCATGAACCCCCTCGCCCTCATCGCCCTTATGAGTCCCGTCACCGACGCCGCCAAGGCCTGCCAAGTCGGCTATCTTCCGAATGAGACCAAGTTCGCCGTGGTTACGATCGACGCGACGGACGTCGTCGTCCGCCGCACCTCGGACAACTTTCCCGCTCTGCCGGTCAAGGCTGGAGCGCCTTTCCCCGACCCGGACACCGGCGAGACCGTCAGGCTCGTCGATTTCACCGAGTTGGACGACCCGGGCCGATACGAGATCGAGGTGCCGGGCGTGGGCCGGAGCTATCCCTTCACGATCCGGGGCGACATCTTCGCCCGGCCGTTCCGGCTGGCGATGCGTTCC
>DASWVS010000128.1:0-3236 GCA_036401135.1 Fimbriimonas sp. | reverse complement strand
ACCGTCGGGGGTTTCGGGTCTGCGATCGACAGGCAGGGGCGAGGCAAACCACCGGTCTTTCCTGCACAGGTAGCTCGGCGCTGGGGCCCCGCTGCGTTGATCCGAAAGCTACAAGAACGCATGCTTCCCTACGAGGAGCAGGAACATGGCCAAGGAAACGCAGATCTCCGCCCAGATCTCCGAGACGACGCGGGAGCTCTTGGAGAAGCGGGTGCGTCAGACGGGCGTCAAGAAGGGCCATTTGATCGAGCAGGCGCTGCTCCACCACCTCCAGGCGCTCGACGAGCTGCCGGCGGAGTACATCGTGCATCCGCGGATCGTCGTCTCCCGGAAGCCCGGGGAGCGCCTCCTCCAGGTGGCGGAAACGGCCGAGCCCACCGCCGCCCTGCGCGAGCTGATGCGCGATCGCGATGGAGATTGATAGGGCCCTTCGGTCGGCTGACGATCGCTCGGCGCTCCGTAGCGGCGACGAGGCACTGGATCGCTTCTTCCACCGATATGCCGGCCAGAACCAGTTCCGCCACCACCTCGGCGTGACCTACGTCGCCGAGGAGGGTGGCCGGATCTTCGCCTACGCCACCGTGGCCCCTCGGCACCTGGAGATCGACGACCTGCCGGAGAAGGTGAGGCGGAGACTGCCGAGATACCCCGTGCCGGTTCGTGGACTCGCACGGCTCGCCGTGGGCCAGGGTGCGCAGGCGAGCGGCCTAGGCCGCGAGCTCCTCCGCTTTGTCTTCGGTCTCGCCGTTCGAATGGCCGACGAGGTCGGCTGCGCTGGTGTCGTCGTCGACGCCAAACCCGGCGCGATCGAGTTCTATGCAAAGTACGGCTTCGTCGCCTTCGAGCCGCTCGAGGGGCAATCCGAAGCCCGTCCGAGGACGACGGCGATGTGGCTGCCCATCCAGACGATTCGGGCCGCCATGGTGCGGGAGAACTGATTTCCCAGCGAAATGCCGTGGCGCGGAGGTCGTCGTCGAGCAGCACCGGGGGGGTACTCTGGGAACGAGCGTCTGCAGGCGGGCGCGGGTCGCCTCCGAGCTGCCGTCGTATCGGTCATGCCCGCTTTAGCTCGAGCCGTCCGCTGAGGGGTCATTCGTCCGAACGAACTCGATATCCGTTGCAGTCCAGGTTTTTTCGTCTTCGCTCCGAGCAGACACTTCCAATTCCTGGTAGTGAGCCTCTCGCGCTGTCTCGAGGAGTCGCTCCTCATCGAGAATGAACTTGACGTCACCACCTTCGTCGGGAATGTCGCGAAGAATCAGGGTGAACTCATCGAGGTCCAGATCCCGGATACGGCCTGTGAAAACCCGGAGGCGAACTTCATGCCGCTTCTTGATGTCCGTCAGCGCAGTTCGGATCCGCTTGGCTGACGTGCGATCGAGCCTGTACGGACGCGCCATTCGCCCAACTTTGGCGCCCCACACCTGGATTGCCGTTACCGGCCCGCTCGAGCTGGGTGCCAGGCGTCTCAACGCTTCGAGGATCGCGAGCCATTTGTCTTCACCGCCATCCGCCGGAGGATCCGCATCCTCCGAGGCAGCCCATGCCAAGCCCTCTCTAATGGCGTCCCACCCGGCAGCCTGAATCTGCCGCGGTGTTGGAATATTCGGGTCGCCATACGGTAGCGCCCCCTGAGCATCCGGTTGGAGTTCAACCTGGCCGAACGCCACTTCAAGGCTTCCGAAAGCGACCCTCTGCGTAGGCATCGCATACAGGTCGCGAAGCCATTCGGGGGGGCGGCCGCCGATATCCTGACGGATCCGCCGTGCTGCCCATTCGAATACAGGTTTCAAGGCCTTACCGGCAATCTCCGCGGCTTGGGAGAAGGCCGCCGCAGGGATTCGACCTTGCTGAACCTCGGCGCCCTCAAGCCTCACGATCATCGCGGGCTCGAGTTCGGACCAGAGCATGGTTCCCCTAAGCGGAAGGGCGTCCTCCGGTAGCTGCTCGCTCCTCACCGCGTAAGCGCCGACAGGCCGATGCTCGTAGTCGAGGTCGACGATCCATAGGGAGCCCCGCTCCATAGCCTCTCGAACCGAAACGACACCACGCTTGAGCTCAGCGATGGTCCCCGTTGATGTTGTCGATATGACGTATCGAAGAGATCGCTCCGCTTCCAAGTCTTCGGACAGGTAGGCAAGAACCAAGGTCCCAACCGCCGTCTCTGTCCAAAAGATGCAGGGGCCATCGAAGTAATAAAGGACTTCCGATGGGACCAACGCGCCGACAACGTCGAGCGGTATCGCCTGAAGCGCGTCGCGAGAGGGCCACGCCGTCATAGCGCAACCTCACAGACCATCGCGAAGAGAGCAGCTCGTGCCGACGGTTCCAGATCAGCAGACGGCCACCAGCTCGTGTGGGAGGGATGCTGGTGGGAGGGAGTCAGCATCTCTCGTCTATGGTCGCCACTCAAAGTAGCCTTGGCAACGAACCGTTTTCGCCATCGGCGAAAGAGGCTCGCTTGATGGCGTGCATCCTCCTCGGAACGGAGGACCGAAAGGGCGCGCCGCAGGCAAGGGTCTGCGTCAGGGAAGCGATCGGTCTCCTCGTGGGTCAGCATGTCCGCGCTAGATGGCGGATTGTTCTTGCAGCACCGGTACACCACGCCACTGGCGGCAAGCGCCTCGGGCGGCGGACAGTCGATCGCCTCGTCTGCGGTCTCTCTAACCTTCATGGGAGCTTGAACTCTTTTGCCCCCGCGACTCGCGCTCTTCCGTCGCGAGGCTCTTCGGGGGTCCCGGCGCGTCGACCGTACCATTGTCGGTAGAGCGACTCAAAAACTCTGTGCGAGCGGAAGATGGTCGTCCTCGGCGGAGGCTGCGGACGGAGCATCCGGAGGAGCCCAAGCCTGCCGCGCAAATCCCATGCGCCCATCTTTTCGGGCGCGACGCGGAATCGGTCGATGGCCGAACGATCAATCGCCGTGCCATATGGCCGCACCGGGTCCACCTGCCCCCGGGAAGCGCCACCCCATTTGTGTAACGCTATCGATCACGGCGCAGATCAGCTCGACGACGTGTTCCCTGACCCCTCTGAGGAACTCAACATCGACCCTCGTATCGAATATCTCCATCTGCCTGTTGACGAAGAACGGAGTGGACCCTCCATCCGAGCTCGGCGAGCCATGCCACGAGGCATGACACAGGGCGTTTCGGACTTTTGCTGCAGCCTTGATGGCCTCAGCCAAATCTCGAACGTTCCCAAGGGCGAGGTCCTGGTGCCTCTGCGCCTCCTTC
>DASWVS010000127.1:0-3086 GCA_036401135.1 Fimbriimonas sp. | reverse complement strand
AGACGTCGCCGCAGGCGAACACGCCCGGCAGGTTCGTCTCGAACTTCCGGTCGACCACGATCTGGTTCTTGACGATCTCCAGGCCCCACTCTTTGATCGGGCCGATGGAGGACTTGAAGCCGATGTTGACGCAGAGCGCGTCGCACTCCATGTACTCGGTCTCCTTCGTCTGCGTGTTCTCGATCGTAAGGCCCTCGAGCCGATCCTCGCCGTGCAGCTCCTTCACGACCCAGAACAGCTTGAACGGGATCTTGAGGCCGTCGCGAACCTTTTCGATCGAGTCCTCGTGGGCTCGGAACACGTCCCGCCGGTGGACGAGGGTGATGTGCGACGCGACGTCGCAGAGGTTCATGCACCAGTCCATCGCGCTGTCGCCGCCGCCGACGATGGCGATCTTCTTGTCCTGGAACACCGACTTGTCGCGGACGCCGTAGTGGACGCCCTTGCCGACCATCTCTTCCTCGCGGGGCACCCCGACCTTGGTGGGGGTGAAGGCGCCGGCGCCCGCGGCGATGATGACCGCTTTCGTCGGGCACTGCAGACCTTTGGCGGTGGTGATCAGGTATCCCTCGTCGGTCTTGACCAGCCCCTCGGCCGTATCTTCGAGGATCACCTCCGGGTCGTATTCCAGTCCCTGCTCGACCATCTCCTTGGCAAGGTCCTTGGCGAGGATCTTCGGGAAGCCGGGGACGTCGTAGACGTACTTCTCGGGATAGAGCGCGGTGAGCTGGCCGCCAAGTTCCGGAAGGGAGTCGATGATCCGGACGGACATGCCGCGGAGGCCGGCGTAGAAGGAGGCGAAGAGCCCGACAGGCCCGCCGCCGATGATCGTTAGGTCGACTGTATTCATCTTTGCTGTCCCGATGCCCGGCTCGGCGGTGAGGCGGACCTTAAAAGGTTACTGGGCTTTATACCGTTCCTAGAACGTCATCGGTGCCGACTTTGTGTCAGCTTTTGTTGACATGGTTATCTATGACATGACGCTCCTAACGATCGTTTGCCGGTGAAGTGAGAAGCCTTTATTGGCGAACCTGCCAAAATGGCTCCCATGATCGATGCGGCGGTTGCGCACCAGTTTTTGGTGGACCTTGAGGCGAATCCACGGCAGGGCGCGGAGTTCCGGAAGGCGGCGATGACGATGCTGGACGAGTTGCCCGGCTACAACTGGAGCGGGATCTATCGCCTCGAAGGCGACGCCCTCGTCCTCGACGAGTATGTCGGCGCGCCCACCGACCACACCCGCATTCCGGTAGGCCGCGGTGTCTGCGGCACCGCCGTTGCCGAAAGGGAAAACCAGATCGTCGAAGACGTCCGCGAGCTTTCGAACTATCTCGCCTGCAGCACCCAGACTCGTTCCGAGATCGTGGTGCTCATCCACCGGGATGGCGAGATCCTCGGCCAGATCGACATCGACGGCCACCGCGTCGGTCAATTCGACAAGTCCGACGAACAGTTCCTCCAGCGGGTCGCCGCCCAGATCGCCGAGAGGTGGGAGTAGGGTCGTGCGTCGGCGGCAGTTGCTCCCCAGATCCCTTCTCCCAGGGGAGAAGGGTTGGGATGAGGGGTCGCTGGCGCGGCAGCTTTCCGCTGGTGGGTTGCCACACCCTGAGCCCTTCTCCTCGAGGAGAGGGTTCTCTCCCTGTGGGTCACCACCCTTAAGCACAGGGGCTGCGGGATGATGCTCGACCCTACCTTCTGACCATCATCCCGCATCTCCTTTCTAAGAGATGGTGACCGTGATGATGCGAGATCCCCCTGGCTTCACTACTGCGCCTGCCGCCTTGAGGGAATATGGATGCATGGGCTCATGGAGATCCTTTAGCTCCTGCTCGATATGCTGCCGAACTGCCTGAGCCGCCAGCGAAGCCGACTCGACGCCTGGGCCACAATAGAAGCCTCCTATGGACTTTGACGTCATCGTCGTCGGTGCCGGGCATGCCGGCATCGAGGCCTCCCTCGCGGCGGCGCGCATGGGATTGCGCACCGCGTGCGTGACGATGCGGCTGGATCGGATCGGCCATCTGCCCTGCAACTGCTCGATCGGGGGGCCGGCGAAAGGGCACATGGCGCGCGAGGTCGACGCCCTCGGAGGCCAGATGGGGGTCGCCACCGACCGAGCCCTCACCCACATCCGCCGCGTCGCCACCGGCAAAGGCCCCGCCATCCAGACCGTCCGCGCCCACGTCTGCAAGGACCTCTACCCTCGCCTGATGCGCGAAACGATGGAGCGACAGCCGAACCTCGAGTTCATCGAAGGAACCGTCGAAAGCCTCCTCTGGCAAGGCGGGGAGATCCGGGGAATCCGTCTCAATCTGCAATCTACGCTCTGCGCTCTGCGATCCAGAACGGTCGTCCTGACGACGGGGACCTTTCTCAACGGCCTCTGCCATGAGGGGATGAAGAAGACCGTCGCCGCGCGCCACGGCGACCAGGCGGCGACCTCCCTGACCGACTCCCTCACCGAACTCGGCATCCGGATCCGGCGCTTCAAGACCGGCACGACCCCGCGGATCAGGCTCTCCAGCATCGACTTCCCGAAGACGGTGGCCATGCCGAGCGATCCCGAGGCGGGTGCGATCAGCTTCCTTCACGACCGCCCGATGCCGCGCCAGGAGCTTCTTCCCGCATGGCAGACCTGGACCAACGCCGGAACGCACGCCGTCATCCGCGCCAACCTCCACGCTAGCGCGATGTACGGCGGCCAGATCGAAGGGATCGGCCCCCGCTACTGCCCCAGCATCGAGGACAAGGTCGTCCGCTTCGCCGACAAGGAGTCCCACCCGATCTTCCTCGAGCAGGAGACGTGGGACGGGGAGGAGGTTTACGTGCAGGGGGTGTCGACCTCGCTTCCCGCCGAGGTGCAGATCGCGATCTTGAGGTCGATCCCGGGGCTTGAGGACGTCGAGATGATCCGTCCCGGATATGCGGTCGAGTACGACATGGCCGACCCCCTGCAGCTGACGCCGCACCTGATGTCGAAGCAACTGGACGGGCTTTTCCTCGCCGGACAGCTCAATGGGACCAGCGGGTACGAGGAAGCGGCGGGGCAGGGGATCGTGGCCGGGATCAACGCCGCCCGCTACGCC
>DASWVS010000126.1:0-1848 GCA_036401135.1 Fimbriimonas sp. | reverse complement strand
CGACCCCGTCTGGCGGCGGCGGGCGGTCGTCGCGATGGTCATCGGGACGGTCGGGGTTGCCGGAGCCCAGACGGCAACGTTCTGGCTGCCGAACCTCGTCACCGCCGCCAGCCAGGGTCGCGACGACATCCCGCAACGCATCAGCTACGCAACGCTGTTGGCGCATGTCGGGACTTTGGCGGGCGTGATCGCCGTGCCATGGCTCTGCGACCGGCTCGGCCGTAAGCGGACGATCTTCGCCTTCTATCTGCTGACGCCTTTCGTCGTGGCCGCCGCCATCTCCGGAGGGGCCGAGTACTCGCGGATCCTTCTGACCTACCCGATCGTGTTCTTCTTTGCCGTCGGCGTTTCGGCCGCCTTCGTCCTGTACTTCCCCGAGCTGTTCCCCACCCGCATGCGCGCGACCGGCGCCGGGATCGCGTACAACGTCGGCCGCATCCTGTCGATCCCGATGCCAGCGATCACCGGCTGGATCGCCAAGGAGTACAGCGGATCGATCGTCGCCGGCGTGCTGTTCAGCGGGGCCGTGTACATCCTCGGCCTCCTCGCGATTCCGTTCGCGCCGGAGACGAAGGGCCAGCCCCTCGCCGAGTAGCTAGCCCTGCCCGTACCGGTTGTGGTACCGGTCGTACCACTTCTCCGCCTCTTCCGCGGGGATCGGCTTCGGGTCCCCGATCTGCATCGCGAGCCACACCGTCTTGGCGACGTCCTCGGTCATCACCGCCGCCTTCAAAGCGGACTTGGGCGAGCTCCCCCACGCGAACACGCCGTGGTTCCCCATGAGGATCGCAGGCGAGCGGTTGCGGTACTTGAGGATCGCCTCGCCGATATGTTCACCCTCGTTGTCGACGTACGGGGCACAGGGGATCTCCGCCCCGAACTCGTCGGCGATCGCCGTCAGGCACAAAGGGACCGGGCGCCCGACGGCGGCGAAAGCGGTCGCGTGGTTGCTATGGGTGTGGATCACTCCGAAAACGCCTTCCAGATTCCGATAGAGGTAGAGATGGTGCGGCAGGTCGACGCTCGGGCGAAACCTCGTATCGACCACCCGGCCCGTCGCCACCTCGACGGCGCAGAGGGACTCGGGCGTGATCGCGTCATAGTCCATCCCGCTCGGTTTGATGACCAGCAGCCCGGACTGGGGGTCATACCCGCTCGCGTTTCCGGAATGCATCGTCACCAGCCCGGTGGCAGGCAGCATCTTGTTCGCGTAGCAGACTTCTTCTCGGAGCGTTTCGAGGCGCGACATACCGGAAAAGCCTACCAAACGTCCTCCGGCGAATGTCGGCTTCAGGGGAAGGGTTGAAGGCCGCCCTCCATCGAGCCCTTCGAGTTCCACTCGTAGACGCCGACGAACCGGCAATGCGACCCGCCTTGGCACACGAAGGTATCTCCAACCCGCTCCGGCGTCTTGAGCACGGTGTGCGAGTGGCCGCCGAGGATCACGTCGATCTCCGGACACCTCTGGGCAAGCTTGAGGTCCGCTTGATAACCGATGTGCGTCAGCGCGACGAGAACATCGACGCCGCCCTGCAGCTCCGCCACCATCTCCTCGGCGACGTCGAGCGGGGGATCCCAGAGGTACGCGCTCGCCGCCTGGGTCCTCATCTTTGCCGTCACCATCGGCACCATCACCCCGAACACGCCAACCCGGAGGCCTTGCGCCTCGACCGTCACCGACGAGGGAAGAGGGCGTTCCCCGTCCTTCCTCCTCAGGTTCGCGCACAGGAGGGGGTGGGCCGCGCCGGCAAGCTTCAGCTGGAACGCGTTCTCGAGGAGGTGCGTCTCTCGGTTCCCGAGGACGCCCGCGTCGCAACCCAGCGAAGCCAGGACCGGCCATACCGCTTC
>DASWVS010000125.1:0-23156 GCA_036401135.1 Fimbriimonas sp. | reverse complement strand
ACCTCTTTCAGCCGGCCGACAAACTTCGCCGCCGCCACTCCGTCGATGAGCCGGTGGTCGGCGCAAAGGGTCATGGTGCACACCTTGCCCGCCTTTATCGCTCCATCCTTCACGACCACCGCCTCTCGCACCGCCCCGACGGCAAGAATCGAGGCTTCCGGCGGGTTGATGATCGCCGCAAACTCCTCCACTCCGAACATCCCGAGGTTCGAGATCGTGAAGACCCCTTCGCCGACGCCCTCCAGCTTGCCCTGCCGAGCGTTCTCGATCACCCGCCGCGACTCGGCGGCGATCCCCTTCAGGTTCATCCCGTCGACGTTTCGCACCACCGGCACCACCAGGCCTTCGTCCATGCCGACCGCCAGGCCGATGTTGACGCCGGGGAACTCGACGATCTCGTCCCCGTCCGCCTGGCTCCGGAACATCGGCATCTCCATGATCACCCGTCCGCAGGCCTCGACGATCACATCGTTCAGCGAGCACGGGTACAGCGCCTTCTCCCGGCGGTAGTAGGCGAGCATCGCTTCCACATCCACCGTGACGCGCGTGTACCAGTGAGGGATCGTCTGCTTCGAAACCGCCAGGTTGCGGGCGATCGCCCGCCGCATCTTGGACATCGGCGTCCGGACCCCCTCCTCGTCTCGGCGAAGGCGAGATGGGGAGGGGGCAGGGGGTGGGGAAGTCCGGGCAACCGATGCAGCGAACGCCTCGACGTCCTCGCGCAGGATCCGTCCGTCCGGGCCGCTTCCCCTTCCCACGCGATCCAAGGCGACGCCCAGGACCTCCGCCGCCTTGCGGGCGGCTGGGGAAGCCTTGACACGCCCCTCCGCCTCTTGCGTGCGCGGGGCGGGGGGCGGAGGCGTTTCCGCCAACGAGGCGCGGGTTTCCTTGAGTCCTTCGTATCCGGCCTCGCCCGCATTCTCCGGAGCGGGCGTCGCAACCTCGCCCTCGCCCAAAAACGCGACCGGCTGCTTGACCTCGATCGTCCCGCCGTCGCCGACCACGATCCTCGCGATCCGCCCCTCTTGTTCGGCTTCGACCTCGATGGTCGCCTTGTCGGTTTCGACCTCGAAGAGGATATCGCCGGCCTTCACGCGGTCGCCCTCCTTCACGAGCCATTTCACGATGGTGCCCTCCTCCATCGTGTTCCCGAGTTGGGGCATCAGAATCGGTGTCGCGTCGCTCATCGCCAGCCTCCATCATGGCACAGGTCTTGCACCTCTGTGCCCAGGTCTTTGCACATTCTGCTCGAAGTCTGTCATCATGGAGGGGCACGCCCATGACGAACCTGCTCACCGCACCGAACCGTCGCGAGGCCATCCTCGAGCGTCTCAACGCGCGGGGGCACGTGTCGATTCGGGACCTGGCTTCGGACCTCGCCGTTTCGGAGGCGACCGTCCGTCGCGACCTGCGGCAGCTTGCCGACGAGAACCTGCTGGAACTCGTCTACGGGGGAGCGACCGCGCGGAGGGTGGGCGACCAGTCGCTCCAGGCGCGCTCGCAGCAGAACCATGCCGCCAAGCGCATCGTCGGCAACCTCGCCGCCAGCCTCGTCAAGGACGGCGACATGCTGTTCGTCGATGCGGGCACGACGTGCTACGAGATGCGCCACGCGCTCCTTCGAAAGCGGCGGCTGAACGTGATCCTCACCTCGACCCGCCTGGCCGAAGACCTGGGGGCCAACCCCGACCTCGAAATCATCGCACTCGGCGGGCATTACCGCCCCGAGCGGATGGACTTCGTCGGCCCCCTCGCCGCGAACGCCATCGAGCAGCTTCGAGGCTACACCGCCTTCATCGGCGCGGACGGCCTGAGCCCCGAGTTCGGCGTCTCGGCGAACGACATCCAGACGGCATACCTTTACCAACACCTGCTTCGCCACGCCCGCGAGACGATCCTGCTGGCAGACCACACAAAGTTTGCCGCCCCCTCCCTGTTCCGGATCTGCGGGCTCGACGCGATCTCGCGCATCGTCACCGACCGACCGCCCGAGCCGCTGTGGCACGAGGTGCTGTCGAGCCACGGGATCCAGATCATCGCTCCGACCGCGACGTTCGAAGGCGAAGCAAGCTTCGCCGGACAAAGAGACGGCAAGCCGTCCTCACTCCAAAGATAAACACCATGCCCAAGAGCATCGCCATCCGCCCCGACGAAGTTCGACAATCCGGCCGCATCGAGATCGCGCCCATCCCGATCAACTCGTACCGGCGCACCATTCAGGAGGAGCTGGCCCTCCGCGGTCCCGAGCCTCTCGGGCGCCTCTACCGCGATATGGCAGTGGTCCGCGCCTTCGAGACGATGCTGAACGAGGTCAAGCTCAAGGGCAGCTACAAAGGGATCGAATACAACCACCGCGGCCCGGCCCACCTCAGCATCGGGCAAGAGGCGTCGGCGGTCGGCCAGGCCTACACCCTCGACGTCGAGGACCACATCTACGGCAGCCATCGCAGCCACGGCGAGATTCTCGCCAAAGGTCTCAGCGCGATCGAGAAGCTTGACGACGACGCCCTCGCGGGCATCATGAAGGGGTTCTGGGACGGCGAGACGCTGCGCGTGGTCGACGACGGTTCCCATGGCAGCGTCAAGGACCTCGCCCTCGACTTCCTGCTCTACGGCGCGCTCGCCGAGATCTTCGCCCGCTCCACCGGCTTCAACCGCGGCATGGGCGGCTCGATGCACGCCTTCTTCACGCCCTTCGGTATCTACCCGAACAACGCGATCGTCGGCGGCTCCGCCGACATCGCCACCGGCGCGGCCCTTTTCAAACACGTCAACCGGAAGAGGGGGATCGTCGTCGCGAACATCGGCGACGCCTCCGCCGGCTGCGGCCCCGTCTGGGAGGCGATGTGCTTCGCCACCATGGACCAGTTCCGCGAGCTTTGGCAGGGCGAGTATCGGGCCGGGCTGCCGATGGTGTTCAACTTCATGAACAACTTCTACGGCATGGGCGGCCAGCCGGTGGGAGAGACGATGGGCTTCAAGGTGCTCGCCCGCCTCGGCGCGGGTCTGAACCCGGAGAACATGCACGCGGAGCGCGTCGACGGCTATAACCCGCTGGCGGTGGTGGACGCCTACGAGCGGAAGAAGAAGGTGCTCGCCGAAGGCCAGGGGCCGGTTCTGCTCGATACGCTCACCTACCGGTTCAGCGGCCACTCCCCCAGCGACGCCTCTTCGTACCGCGACAAGACCGAGGTCGAGGAGTGGCAGCAGCAGGACTCGCTCGTCACCTACGCGAACACCCTGAGGACGGCTGGCGTTCTTTCGGAGGACGACCTCGCCGCGGTTCAGGTGAAGATCGATGAGGCGATCCTGCGAGTCTTCAAGAAGGCGATCGATCCCCAGACCTCGCCCTACGCGAACCTCCGGGAACCCTCTCCCCGAGGGAGAGGGCAGGGTGAGGGGATAGCGCTCAGCCAAGCCGCCGGAACGACGTCCGCACCCGATCGCCACCTCACCCCTCCCTCTCCTCGAGGAGAGGGGGTCGGAGGGTTGCTCGACAGCACGATGCTCAGCAACGGGCGCGTCGAGTCGTTCGATCCCGAGCGAACGGCCGAGATCGACCTCGATGAAAACGTTCGGACCAAGCAGATTGCCGGCCGAAGCCGTAGCGGCGTCGGTGTGCCCAAGACCAAGGCGGTCCAACTGAGGGACGCGTTGTTCGAGGCGATCGCCGACCGGTTCGCCAAGGACGCGACGATGGTCGCCTACGGCGAGGAGAACCGCGACTGGGGCGGCGCGTTCGCCGTCTACCGCGGCCTCACCGAAGCGCTGCCGTACCACCGGCTGTTCAACTCTCCCATCTCCGAGGCGGCGATCGTCGGCACCGGCGTCGGCTACGCGCTCGAAGGCGGTCGCGCCTTGGTCGAACTCATGTACTGCGACTTCATGGGCCGCGCCGGCGACGAGATCTTCAACCAGATGGCGAAGTGGCAGGCGATGTCCGGCGGCGTCCTCAAGATGCCGCTCGTCCTAAGGGTTTCGGTGGGCAGCAAGTACGGCGCCCAGCACTCCCAGGACTGGTCCTCGATCTGTGCCCACATTCCCGGTCTGAAGGTCGTTTTCCCCGCGACCCCTTACGATGCGAAGGGCCTGATGGCGAGCGCCCTCGTCGGGACCGACCCGGTGGTCTTCTTCGAGAGCCAGCGCCTGTACGACCAGACCGAGCTCTTCCACGAGGGGGGCGTGCCTGAGGAGTACTACGAGATTCCGATCGGCCAGCCCGACGTCAAGCGCTCCGGCAAGGACCTGACGATCCTCACCATCGGCGCGACCCTCTACCGCGCGCTCGAAGCGGCGGAGACGCTTTCGAAGGAGCACGGCGTCGAGGCCGAGGTGATCGACGCCCGCAGCCTCGTGCCGTTCGACTACGCGCTCGTGCTCGAGTCGGTGAGGAAGACGCGAAAGATCGTCCTCGCGAGCGACGCCTCGGAGCGGGGCTCGTTTCTCCACACGATGGCCTCGAACATCGCCCGCTTCGCCTTCGACGAACTCGATGCCCCGCCCGTGGTGGTCGGCGCCCGGAACTGGATCACCCCGCCGGACGAGTTGGAGGAGGCGTTCTTCCCGTTCCCGAGCGACATCCTCGACGCGATCCACCGAGAGATCAAGCCGTTGCCCGGCTATCAGCCTGGCCAGGAGGCGGATCTTCTCAAGAGAAACGCCGAGGGCGTGTAGCCGCAGGATTCGGTCGGAGCAAAGCAGTGGGTGCCGGCTCAGGATTTTGCCGCCTCGGCAGCCTCGAGATCGACGCGAACATCGTCCGGGAGCCAAAGCCTCAGCAGCGAACCGGCCGCACCCGCGAACCGCACCGATCCGAGGCTGCTGAGGCAACGGCACCTACCGGCGGCTGGCGAGCCTCTTCGACCATCGCAGGGCCTCCTCGCGGTCGCGAGTCCAGAGGTCGATCACGAAGCGCGCGCCGGGCGGGTGCTGGTCCTTCCAGGTCCAAGGATCGCCGTCGCCGTTCCAACCGTGCCAGTGGACCACGTCGCGCTCGAAGAACCGGTACGCCTCCCGCACCGTCCCCACGGGCTGGATGATGTTCAGGAGCCTTAAATTTCGAACCTTCTTGAGCCCGTCCCACTGGTGGCGCGAGTTCGCGCAGCAGTGGATGCCGATCCCTCCGTACCGGTCCGAGAGGGCGTTCAGCTCAGGTAGGAACAGCTCCACGAACACTTGCGGGCTGACGGCGCCGATCTCGTCCTCGCTCAGCGTCATCCCTCCGTCCATGTAGTAGTCGGGGAAGTGGGCGATATGCTCGCGGCCGTACCTTCGGAACCACTCGTCGAGGAAATCCGTGAGCAGCGTCCGGATCTTCAGCGCCAGTTCCGCCACGACCTCCGGGGTCTCCAGCACCGCCATGTAAAGGTCGGTTTTGTCCCACAGGATCGCCGCGATGTCCATCGGGCTCTGGACGTCCACCATCCGGACCGGCACCCCCGGCCCCGCCCGTCGGGTGAGCTCGTCCGCCATGTCGAACATCCGCTTCAGGCTCGGCGCATCCAGCGAGGGGACCCTCAGCCGCTCCGCCTCCGAAGCGTTGTGCACGAGAGGCTGGGCGTAGGGCATATTCCCCTCCTCCCGGTAGACCTGCGCCCCGAACGCCTCGGCGAAAATCTCGGTGCCCGTCAGGCAGTCGAGGTAGGGGACAGAGTCGTCCTCGAGCCAGCTCGCCTGCTGGTACTGGCGGCAGTAGTGGCTCCACGCCCATTCGAGCCGCTCCGGCATGTTGTCCGGCATCGGCCAGGGCCGGTCGAAGTCGTCCGGCCAATAGCGGATCAGGTACAGGAAGCGCTCGTCTCCCTCCTTTGCCATGAACCGGCGCCAACGCGCCTTCCGTTCCGCCGCCGCCTTGTCTGGATCTGCCACGATCAAGAGGCTACCGGGTCTCGAGGTAGCTTGAGAAGGAGCGTAACGCCGGTCGGTGGCAACTGTCAGAAAGATTGTGGGGGTTCGACGAAGAGGGCTCGTGTCGGGCCCGCTGCTGCTGGCGGCGGGTTTCGCCCTCGCCCAGTACGACGAGCCCCGGCTGATCCGGATCGCCCGGCAGGCGGTGGACGAGGCGGTCCAGCCGAGGACGGCAGGGCTCGTCCTCGAAGGCAAGTCCCCCGCGCGGCCGGTGTTCGTCACGATCGAGTCCGGAGGCAAGGTTCTCGGGTGCCGAGGTGCTCTCGCCTCCCGCTATCGGACGCTCGAGGAGGAAGTCCGGTCGGCGGCGACGGCCGCCGCTGCGCACGACCCCCGCTACCCTCCGCTCCGGCCCGGCGTGAAGTTCAACGTTACGGTGACAGTCGTGGAACGGCTCGAGCCGCTCGACGACGTCGCCACGCTCCGGCCGGACCAGGGCCTCGTATTGCGGAGCGGCACGAGAGTGGGCGTGGTCCTGCCTTGGGAAGGGAAGGACCCGCTCGTTCGCCTCGACTGGGCGCGCCGCAAGGCCGGCGTCCCCCAAAACTCCCCGGTCAAGCTCGAGCGCATGGTCGCAACGAGGTTCCGCGGATGACCCCCTGCCCCCAACCCGCCTCAGGAATCCCTAGATGAACGCGTTTCTGCTCGGCATCGCTCTCCTTTCCACTCAAGCCAAGCCTCCCGTCCGCGATGTCCAGATGTGGGTCTCGAAGGACGTCGCCCCCGCCTCCAAGATCCGGATCCAGCTCAACACCCGCAACGTTCCCGCCGTCCGGATCACCGCCTCCCGCATCGACGGCGTCGACTGGTTCCGTCACTCGCTCGAGAACCGGCCGAAGCCGACGCCGATCGCCAAGGGCGCCGCCTGGCCCACCACCGTCTCGAACCCGAACCAGCGCTTTGCCCCCCACCAGACCGACCGCTACTACAGCCGCCAGATCAACCTTCCGCCGATGAAGCCCGGCGTCTATCTGCTGAACGTGGCCGGGGGCGGCAAGGAGGCTTGGGCGGTCGTCAACGTCACCCACCTCGCCGTCGTCGCCAAGCGATCTCCGAAACGGACGCTGGTCTGGGTCACGGACGCCAAGACGGGACGCGCGCTTTCCCGTGCCGCCGTCACCGGGTTCGGCCCGAAAGGACAGAAGAATTCGGAAGCGACAACCGGCCCCGACGGCGCGGCCCTCTTCGCGACGAACCCCGGCCCGGAGACGGTCGTCGTCGCTCGCGGCAACGACCTTGCCGCCGTCGGCACCTCCGCCTTCGACCCGGACGGCCGCCTGAAGGCGCACTTCCAGACCGACCGCCCGATCTACCGCCCGGGGCAGACCGTCGCCTACAAGGCGATCCTGCGCCGCACGCTCGGGCAGGGCTATCGGGCGCTCTCGAACGAGGAGGTCGCCTTCGAGGTTCGCGACTCAAAGGATAACCCCCTCGACCAGGGGCGGCTCAAAACCAACGCGATGGGAACGGCTGCCGGCACCTTCGAGATTCCCGCCGAAGCCGCGACCGGCGCCTACACGGTCATCCTGCGGAGCGGCAACGACCCCGTCTACAACACGTTCACCGTCGCGGAATACCGCAAGCCGGAGTTCAAAGCCGAAGTGAAGCCGCTCCAGAAGCGCTACCTGGCGGGCGAGGAGGTCCGTTTCCTCGTCGACGCTCAGTACTACTTCGGCTCCCCCGTCCCGCAGGCGCAGGTCACGTACACCGTGCGCTCGAGTCCGATGGCGTTCTACGGGGGCGATCCGAGCGACCGCTGGTTCTATAGCGGCGACGGCAACATGTATCCCCGCGACACCTACGGCAGCCAACCGTTCGTCGCCTCCGACACCGTCCATACGGACAACGAGGGGAAGGCCGTGATCGTGGTGAAGACGGCCAGGGACCGGCCGGACTCTACCTATTCGATCTCGGCCACGGTGCAGGACGGATCGCGGCGCCAGGTCGAGGCGTCCGGTTCGGTTCCCGTCTACGCCGCGCAGCTTCGCCTGGGCTTGCGGAGCGACCTCAGCTTCGCGCCCCTCGGCCGCCTCTTCCCGGTGGAGGTGCGCGCCACCGACCTGGACGGGAACCCGGCCCCCGCCGACGTCGACCTCCGCGTGGTCCGCGAGGTATGGGTCGAAAAGAAGGGCGAGTACGTGGAGAGGGAGGTCGCCTCCACCCGGGTGAAAGTCCCCGCTGGAGGCAAGGCGACGGTTTCGCTGCCCGCCAACGCGGAGGGCGACCTCATCGTCCGAGCGGCCGCGAAGGATCGGACAGGCCGGGTTGCCCGCGCCGAGATGCAGTTCTACGCGGCGGGTCCGTTTTCGGAAGAGCAGCAGGAGATCGAACAGCCGCAGCTGGACCTTCGACTCGACCGCCGCGTCTATCGGCCTGGCCAGGACGTGTCCGCCTATGTCTCGACCAACGTGCCGCGCCGGCCGATCCTGCTCACTCTCGAGGGGCAGGACATCTACGCCTACAAGGTCGTCGAAGGGTCGAGCCTCTGGAAGCTTAAGGCCTCGAACCTCCATTCCCCGAATGCTTATGTCGCGGCCACCCAGTGGTCGAAAGATCTCCAGCAGATGATGGCGAGCCAGATTCTGCCAGTGCCCGATCCGACCCGCAAGTTGACGGTCGAGGTGAAGCCCGATCGCGCCGACTACCGGCCCGGAGACAGGGCGAGCGTGACGGTCACGACCCGGGACGCCAAAGGCAATCCCGTTCCCGCCGAGGTGGCGCTCGCGGTGGTGGACGAGGCGATCTACGCCCTCAGCCCCGACAACACCGCCGACCTCTACACCGCCTACTGGGGGCAGCGCGAGAACCTGGTGCAGACCCAGATGTCGGCTCCCGAGGAGGTTTCGGGCGGCGCCTACCAGAAGGTCGGCAGCGTCGCCCCGGTGCGCCAGCGCTTCGAGGACACGGCCTACTGGAACGCCTTCGTCGCCACCGGGCCCGACGGGTCCGCGACGGTCGACTTCGAAATGCCCGGCAACCTCACCGCGTGGCGAATGACCGGCCGGGCCGTGACCCTCGCAACGTCCGTGGGCGAAGCCCGCGCCTCCGCCCGCGCGAACCGGCCGGTGCAGCTTCGGCTCGCCGCCCCGAGGCAGATCGTTCAGGGAGACCGGATCACGATGATCGGAACC
The DNA here is from genome assembly GCA_036401135.1 of Fimbriimonas sp. Taxonomy (GTDB): domain Bacteria; phylum Armatimonadota; class Fimbriimonadia; order Fimbriimonadales; family Fimbriimonadaceae; genus Fimbriimonas. Next base: position 14,118 of record DASWVS010000125.1, on the reverse strand, counting down.
GTCGACAACCGGTCGGACCGGGCGCACGACTTCGAGGCCTCGCTCGAGGCGGAAGGGGTCGCGCTTCAGGGGCCGGCGACGCATCGGGTGCGGGTCGAGGCGAAAAGCCAGTCGAAAGTGGAGTGGACGCTCGAGGCGGCGACGCTGCCTCCGAGCGGAACTGCGACCCTCACCGGCCAGGTTTCGTCGGTCGACGCACCCGGTGCGGACAACGCCGACGCCCTCCGGATCCCCCTGAAGGTGGCTCCGAAGGGGGTTCAGGAGCGACGGTTGGCGGGCGAAGCGATTCTCCAAGAGGCGAAGCTCGCCCTGAGCCTCCCCCCGGACCGGCTCGAGCCCGCCAGCTCGGTGAAGGTGACGGTTCGGACGGGCCTGAAGCCGGTGATGCAGACGGCGGTGGACGAGGTCCTGCGCTCGCCCCGATACAGCAGCGTGGCCGCCGCGAACCAGCTGATGGTCGCCGCCCTCGCCGGCCTCCGCAACGATTCCAGGGAAGTGCGGGAGGCGCTGGCGATGCTCTCCCGGACCCAGTCTCCGGACGGTTGGGGATGGTGGGAGGATGCGCCGACCGATCCCGCGATCACCGCCCGCGTCCTGCATGCGTTCGCCGTCGCGGAGCGAAACGGCATTTCCGTCTACGACCGGCTGAAGGCCGCCGCAAGGGAGGGGGCGGTGGCCAAGTACAACGGCGCGAACCTTTGGGAGCACCGGGCGCTTCTTGCGAGCGCCCTCACGGAGGTCGGCGACCCCCGCGGTCGTGAGCGGGTCGACGAGGTCCTGGCCCGAGGACAGAACCTGTCGCCGTACGCCCGCCTAAGGCTGTCGCAAGCCCTTGCCGGGTTCGACCGCCCCAGGGCCGGGGCGCTGGCCGGGGAGGTGCTTTCCCTGATGTCGGAGGGTCCCGCCGCCTCCTTCCTGCCCGTCGGAGACGGGATCGGCTGGACCGCTTCCGAGTTCGAGACCAACGCCCAGGCGCTCCTGACCTTCGCCCTGCTCGGGTCGAAGCCGGAAGCCCAGGCGAAACTGGCCCAATGGCTTGCAGCCCCCGCGCGGAGCGGGCGATCGATGGACGACCAAGCCTCTCTCGCGCACGCCCTGGCGTTCTATCTTCAGCGACACCCCGACGCCCGGTCCCTCGGCGACGTCGAACTCAAGGTGAACGGCCATCCCGTCCCGACCCAGCGTGCCAAGGTTGGCGAGTCCGTTTCCACCACCGTCCCCGCGTCCCTGCTCTTGGACGCGAACGACATCCAGATCCGGCGTACGGGAGACGGCGAGGCGTTCATCGAAGCCGAAGCCCGATATTACGTTCCTTTGTCCGGGGAGAACGGGCATGGGATCCGCGTGCTTCGGCGCTATGAGGCGAGGAACCCGGCGGGGGTTTGGGAGGAGTTGAGCCGGAGCGTCAAGCCTTCGGAGCCGATCCGCGTCACCGTCGTGGCCTGGGGCGACGACCTGTCCGACGCGCTTCGAGTCGTCCAACCGATCCCGAGCGGCTTCGAGTTCGTCGACGCCGACATCGTCCCTTACGGGCGGCAGGAGGTCCGGGACGCCGCCGTCGTTCACTACCTGCTGAACAACGGAGCCCCGCAGACCTTCCGCTACTACCTCCGGGCCGAGTCGGAGGGGCGTCTCACCGCCCTTCCCGCGACCGCCGAATATCTCCGGCGGCCCGATGACCGCGGACAGAGCCACTCCCATCCGATGGAGGTGAAGCGCTGAAGAGGGCGCGGGTTTTCGCCCTAGGCTTGAGCCTACTCGGTCTGCCGGCGTGCGTTCCTGCCGACGCTCCGCCGGCACCCGGCGACGCCCTCGCCCCGTTCACGCTGCGCCTGCCGAACGGTGCGCCTTATGGGTGGAAGCCCGGCAAGGCGGCGGTCCTCACCTTCTGCGCCTACTGGTGCGACACCTGGAAGACGCAGGTCCCTCGCCTCCGGCAGGCTCAGAACGCCCTGAAGGGTCTGCCCGTCGATTTCCTGACCGTTTCGGTGGACGGCCGGTGGACCGATCTCGCCGTCGGCGCTTCGCTCTCCGATCCCGGAGGCGACTGGTCCCGGCGCCTCGGCATCGACCGCGTGCCGTACACGATCGTGGTCGACGCCGGGGGTACCGTTCGCTGGACCAAGTTCGGCGTCGCCCGAACCGAAGACCTCGTTCGAGAGGGCCGTGACGCGATGCAGCCCCCGCGCGCCGGCGAGGTTTATCTCACCTTCGACGATTTCCCCTCCGGCCCGAAGGACCACGAGCTCCTCGACCTGCTGCGGTCGGCGGGGGTCCGCGCGGTCTTCTTCGTGGTCGTCTCGAAAGTCCCGGAGCGCCTCGACCTGGTGCGGCGGGCGGCGCGGGAAGGGCACCGCCTCGAGATCCACGCCTGGGACCACCGGGCGAGGGACCCGGAGGCGGATCGGTGCCGCCGGATGTTGCGGGAGTGGGTGGGCGTCGAAGCGACACTCGTGCGGCCGCCCGGAAAGACGGGCGTGTCGGACCTTGCGGGAACGCCGCTTCCCAACCCGCTCGCCAATCCGTACGACTACACCCGGCCCGGGGCGAAAGAGATCGTGCGCCGCGTAATGTCCTCCGTCAAGCCCGGTTCGATCGTCCAGCTTCACGTCGGCGTCCAAGACACCCTCGACGCCCTCCCGGACCTCCTGATCCGCCTTCGCCAGTCCGGCCTCGAGCCAACGCGGCTCTCAGGAGGCACCGGCCCCTAAGGGCCTACGCGAGCCTTCGGTCGGAACCCTCGTCCCAACCCGTTCGCGCCCCTCGAAAAAGACTTTCGGAGTTTCGGATGGGCACGGCTTGCCGGGCGAGGGCTGTTCTCTCCTCGCTAACCGAGGACTCCGCCGCTGAAGGCGCGGAAGAGGCCTGCGTAGGGGCCGTTCGCCTCGAGCAGCTCCGTATGGCTCCCCTGTTCCACCACTTCGCCCCGGCTGAGCACGAGGATGCGGTCGGCGCGGGCGGCGGTGGTCAGGCGGTGGGCGATGAACAGCGTCGTGCGCTCCTGCATCACCTCGTCCAGCGCCTCCGTGACCGCCTTTTCGCTCGTGGCGTCGAGGGCCGAGGTCGCCTCGTCCAGCAGCAGGATGGCCGGCTTCCGAACGAGCGCGCGAGCGATCGCGATGCGCTGCATCTGGCCTCCGCTCAACCGAACGCCCCGCTCGCCAAGCTCCGACGTCGTTCGACGCGCCATCTCGGCCACGAACTCCTCGGCGTGCGCCTTTCGGAGCGCCCATCGGAGCTCTTCCTCCGTGGCGTCGGGATCGGCGAGCCGGACGTTGTCCTCGATGCTCCCCGCGAACAGGAACGTGTGCTGGGGAACGACACCGATCTGCGACCGGAGCCAGCTCGTGTCGAGGTCGCGCAGGTCCGCGCCGTCGAGAAGGATCCTCCCCTCGGTCGGGTCGTAGAACCGCAGCAGCAGGTCCGCGATCGTGCTCTTTCCCGCGCCTGAGGGGCCGACCATCGCCAGCGACGACCCGGGCTCGATGCAGAAGCTGACGTTGCTCAGGGCCCGGGTGCCGTCGGGATAGGCGAACGACACGTTCTCGAACTGGATCCGGCCGCGCGGCTTCTCCAGCCGTTTCGCCGAGGGGTTCTCCAAATGCTCGTCGGGCTGGTCCAGGATCTCGCCATAGATCCGTTCCGCCGCCGCCTGGACCTGCGCGTAGGTGTTGTTGACCGACGCCAGGTTCCGAACCCCCTGGTTGATCACGTCGAGGGCGAAGATGCTCGCGAAGAGCCCGGAGACGCTGGAGAGGCCCTGGCCGGCAAGGATGCCCGCGACGAAGAGCACGATCGCCACCGCCACCGCGCCGATCAGCTCGACGAGCGGGCGAAGCGCGGCGACCCTTCTCGTGGCTCGCATCTGGCTGTCGTAGGTCTGCTCGACGAGCTGCGCGTAGACCTCCTCCATCCTCGCCTCGGCCCCGAACGCCTTGACCACTCGCGTTCCCTGCAAAGCCTCCTGGGTCGTGGCGTTCAGGCTCGCCAGATCCTCCTGAACCTGCCGCTGGGCCTTCTTCATCTTGCGCGCGTTGTTCTGGATCACGACCACGAACACGGGCATGAACAGGAACGCGATCAGCGCGAGGATCGGCTGGAAGTACAGGATCGTGCCGAACGCCCCGACCGCCTTGATGGGTCCGTCGATCGAGTCGCGGATGATCGTGACGGCCGACTGGTAGACCCCGACGTCGTTCGTGAGCACGCTCTGGATCGAGCCCGCGCGCCGTTCGTTGAAGTAGGAGACGGGAAGGCGCAGGAGCTTGGCGAACAGCCTCTGGCGCATGTTCGCGCTGAGCCGGGCCGACGCCTGCGACAGGTAGTAGGTCTGGCCCCGTGTGAACCAGTACTTCACGACGAACAGCGCCACGATCGCGAGGCTGACCTGCGCCACCGCCATGAGGTCGACCGCGCCGGTGGCCGCCTGCCCAAGGATCCGGACCGCCCGTTCGAGCAGGGGGATGAAGCTGGTCGTCAGGGCGCCCGTCACCGCCGCGCAGGCCACGCCGAGAAGGATCGGCTTCCTCTGGGTGCGGAGTTCGGCAGCCAGTCGAGGGTCGAAGCGTCGGAAGACGGCGGGGGCTCTCAAGCGATGCAACCTATACGGGAGGGGATGGGGCCAGGTTTCCGCACCGGCTTAGAACTCCGCATGTCCCGGCGTCCTGCTGAACGGGATCACGTCGCGGATGTTCTTCATGCCGGTGACGTACATCAGCAGTCTCTCGAACCCGAGGCCGAAGCCCGCGTGCGGCACCGAGCCGAAGCGGCGAAGGTCCAGGTACCACCAGTACGCCTCGAGCGGCAACCCCTGTTCGCGGATCCGCGCCTCGAGCGCCGACTGCCGCTCCTCGCGCTGCGACCCGCCGATGATCTCGCCGATCTTGGGCACCAGCACGTCCATTGCGCGAACCGTCTTGCCGTCGTCGTTCGCGCGCATGTAGAACGCCTTGATCTCGCGCGGGTAGTCGGTCAGGATCACCGGGCGCCCGATCCGGGTCTCGGTGAGCCACCGCTCATGCTCGCTCTGGAGGTCGGCGCCCCAGTAGACGGGGAACTCGAAGCTCTCGCCGCCCGACTCCAGCATCTCCACCGCCTCCGTGTAGGTCAGCCGCTCGAAGGGCGAGTTGACTACGTGCTCGAGCGTTTCCAGAAGCTTCGGCTCGATGCGCTGGTTGAAGAACGCGAGGTCGTCGCCGCAGTAGTCCAGAAGGAAGGTGATAACCTCCTTCAGGAACTCCTCGGCGAGGTTCATGTTTCCTTCGAGGCCGCAGAACGCCATCTCCGGCTCGACCATCCAGAATTCGGCGAGGTGGCGGCTGGTGCTGCTGTTCTCGGCGCGGAAGGTCGGGCCGAAGGTGTAGACGTTGGTCATCCCGAGCGCCAGCGTCTCCGCCTCGAGCTGCCCGCTCACCGTCAGGTAGGCGGGCTTGCCGAAGAAGTCGTCGGCCGGGTTCGGCCCCTTCAGCCGGTAGGCGAGGTGCCCGTCCCCCTCCAGGGGCTCGACGGTCTCGACCTGGGTCGTCACCTGGAACATCGCCCCCGCCCCTTCCGCGTCGCTGGCGGTGATGATCGGGGTGTTGATGTAGTGGAAGCCCCGCTTGTCGAAGAACCGGTGGATCGCCTGCGCCGCCTGGTTGCGCACGCGGAAGACGGCGCCGAAGGTGTTGCCGCGCGCCCGGAGGTGGGCGATCTCGCGCAGGAACTCCATGGAGGCGCCCTTCTTCTGGAGAGGATAGTCCTTCGGATCGGCCTCCCCGAAAAGCTCGATGCCGGTCGCCTTCAGCTCCACCGCCTGGCCCGCCGCCGGCGATTCCACGACCACCCCGTCGAACCGTACGCATGCCCCGGTCGTGATCTTCTTGAGGGTCTCTTCGTCGATCGCGCCCGCCTCGACGATCACCTGCAGGTCCTTGAAGCACGACCCGTCGCTCAACTGGACGAAGGAGATGCCCTTGCTGTCCCGTCGCGTCTTGACCCAACCGTAGGCGCTGGTTTCGGTGCCGGGGTCCAGTCGGAAGACGTCGCGGATGTACGTGCGGCGGTAGTCCATGCGTAGGCGGGAGTTTACCGCCGCACGTCTTTGGCGCCCTAGCGGGCGATAAGGAACACGGCTCCCAGAAGGGTGACGATCATGAGAACGACCGACCACATGATCTGCCACGAATACGGGTTCTCGCGCAGCATCGTGCCTCCCGCATCCATGCGGGGCGGGATTGCGGCCGGGACCCGGGTGATGGACTCGGCGACGGCGATCCGTTCGTGGGCCGACCGGACCATCGGGGCGAGCTCGTTCTCGCTGACTCCGAGGGCGCCCGCCACCGCGCCGAGCGGGAGCTTCTCCGAACCGGTTCCCCCCGACGCCGCGTGCATGGCGAGCACGGTTTCCGCTTCGAGCAGCGACAGGCGGGCGTCGCTTGCGACCAGGCTCGAGGGCAGCGACCGCCGGGCCGCGCGTGCCATGCGCGCCACGTCCTCGTCCGAGATCCCCAGAATGTCGGCGAGGAGGCGTGTCGAAACGGCGGATGAGTCGGAAGAGAGCATGTGGCGAAGCCGCCAGAGATGGATGACGGTGCGCGCTTCGGCCGCCGTCAGTTCGTGGGTTGTGAGCATATTTGCCGCGCCTCCATTGCCGCGTATACACCCATTATGGCTCCCCGGCCCGCGCCCCGGCGTGGGCTGGCCATGCTCGATTGAGGGCATGAAGGAGAAACCGGCTAGATGAGGCGGAACGGCTTCGTCTCCACCCCGGAGAGCCAGTTGGCCAGCGCGGTGAACACCTGCGGAGGCGCCTCCTCCATGGGAAGATGCCCCGCCTGCTCGATACGCTCCACGTCGGCGAGCGGGTATTCGTGCCAGATCCGGTTCAGGTGCTTCTCGCCGAAAACGGGATCCTTCATGCCCCAGACCAGGAGCATCGGCGTCTCCCGAAGCTTGTCCCGGTCCACCCAGATTTCGTTGAAAAACGGCCCGCCTTCGAAGATCTGTCTCGTCGCCGACCACGCACACTCCCTCGCGTCCTTGTTTTCGAGAGGCCCGGCGATGGCGCGGCAGAAGTCATCACTCAAATGGCTCTTGTCGCCGGCCATTTGCGAGAGAAGCTTGGGCGACGAGTTCATGTTGACGAACAGGAAATGGCCGAACCCTCCCGCGAACGCCTTGCCCGCCTTTTCGATCGCGGGGTCCGCTGAGATGTCGTACATCCAAGTGTTGAAAAGGATGATCCGCTTGACCCGGTCCAGTCGCTCCTGGGCCAACGAGAGCCCGATCGGACCGCCAAAGCCGTGCAGCACAAGGGTAATGTCGCGCAGATCCAGGTGGTCGGCCAGTTGGCCGATCGTGTGGCAGTGGGCGTAGGCCGTCTGAGGGGTATCGGGCGAGTGGGAGCTCAGGCCGAAGCCGAGAAGGTCCGGCGCGACGCATCGATAGTCGGAGGAGAGACCCCGGATGAGATGTCGCCAGAGGTAGGACCACGTGGGAACCCCGTGGATGAAGAGGAAAGGTTCGCCCCGTCCCTCGTCCACGTAGTGCATCCTGCCACCTTGCACCTGCAGGTAGTTGTGTTGGAAGGGGTAGCTCTGGGCATCGACCCAGCTCTGCGTCGCTGATGCCGCCATATGTGCATAGACCCGGCGTGCAGAAGAGTGTTCCCGGTGCGCGCCGGAGTTGTCGGCCCGCTTCGGAGACAAAGGTCCCACCGCCTCGGCTCCCGCTGCTCCTCGTGCCATACTCGGGGGCAGATGACTAGGATCAGGCTTCTCTAGCGGCTTCGCCACCGAGCCGCAGTCACATTCCCGGCGTGGCAATCGTTTCGGCCCACGGCACTGTGATCCCAAGAGAAGATGAACTACCGCGACGTCCTATCCATCCGTTCTTTCCGCAACCTCTGGCTCGGCCAGGCGGTGTCCCAGCTCGGCGACGCCTTCTACTTCGTGATCTTCATGTTCATGGTGGAAAGGATCACCGGAAGCACCAAGATGGTCGGCTACGTGGGGGTGGCGGAGACCGTGCCGTACCTGCTTTTCGGCATGTACGCGGGCACCCTCGCCGACCGCATCGACCGGCGGAAGATCATGCTCTGGGGCGACATCTTCTGCGGCGCGGCGCTCCTGCTGTTCGCGGCGAGCCTGTATCTGAACCCGAAGCCGCCGGTCTGGACGTTCCTGGTGCTGCCCTTCTTCCTCTCCAGCGTCCGGGTGTTCTTCTTTCCCGCCAAGAACGCGGCGATCCCCTCCCTCGTGAGCGGCGACCGTCTCCTCACCGCCAACGCGCTCAGTATGGCGACGCAGAACATGATGCCCATGATCTCCCTGAGCCTCTCCGCGTCGGTACTGGCGGTGATCTACGACCGGTCCCCGCAGGTCTTCTTTCTCGTGGCGGTGCTCATCAACGCGATGTCGTTCCTCATCTCGGCGGTGTTCATCGCGCGCATGCCCGAGGTCCGGCCGGAGCGGATCTCCGAGGAGAAGCGCCCTTGGCACGACATGCTGGACGGGCTCCGATACCTCCGGCACCGAAGGGTGCTCATCGTGCTGATGGCGCTGTCGGGTTCGATGAACCTCCTGCTGGCCCCGTTCTTCATCGTCTACATCGTCATCAACAAGCAATGGTTCGGCGGCAAGCCGGCGAGCCTCGCGTGGTTCGAGTTCGCGTTCTTCGCCGGGATGGTCCTCTGCTCGTTCTTCGTGGGCAAGTTCCGGATCGATCGCCCCGGGCGGAGCTTCGCCTGGGGGCTCTCCGTCGTGGGCCTGGCGATCGTGGCGATGGCGGCGACCCCCTACTTCTGGCCGTTCTTCCTCCTGCAGTTCGTCTGCGGGCTCGCGATCCCGTTCGCGGACATCCCGATGGCGACCTACCTGCAGACAACCACCCCGGACGCGTTCCGCGGGCGGGTCAACGCTGTCATGACGATGGTGAGGGCGGGCATCATGCCCCTCGGCCTTTGGCTGGGAGGGCTGGTGGTCGATCGGGTCGGACCCATCTGGATGTTCGTGATCATGGGGTCCGGCATGGCGCTCTCCGCCCTCGCCGGGCTGGTCGACCCCCATTTCCGGAACGCGAGGATGGATGAGGCCTCGCCGGCGGAGGCCGGCGACCAACCGAGCCTGGCGGTGGCCTAGGCTACTCCTCTTCGGTCAGGTACTCGGCAAGGAGCGAGGCCGTGTCGATGAGCGCGTCCATATGGGTTCGCTCGTAGCCGTGGCTCGTGTCGACGCCTGGGCCGACGAGCGCGACTTCGGCCCGCCCCCCGCTCCGCCAGTAGGCGCCGCCGTCCGACCCGTAGTAGGGGTACACGTCCGTCCGAAGATCGATCCCGCGGCGTTCGCCGATCCGGCGAAGCTTGTCGGTCAGGTTCTTGCTGTACGGGCCGCCGGAGTCCTTGACGCAGACCGAGCAGTGGAACTCGTCCCCCTGCAGACCGTCGCCGATGCAGGCCATGTCGACCACCACCATCTCGTGCAGGTCCGGCGGGAGCGAGTCCATCCCTCCGTGCCCCACCTCCTCGAAGTTGCTGACCAGCAGCGTCGCCCGCTGCGAGGGGGTGATCCCCGCCTCGCGGAGCGACTTGACGGCGGCGAGGGCGCACGCGACGCACGCCTTGTCGTCGATGAACCGCGACCGGACGAACCCGGACTCGTTGACCTCGCACCTCGGGTCGAGGTAGACGAAATCGCCGACGTCGATGCCCAGCAATCGGGTCTCCTCGGCCCTCGTCGTCCGTTCGTCCAGCCGCACCTCGAGGTTGTCCTCGTTCCGTGCCGCGGAGGTGGCCTCACGGTTGACGTGGGCGGCGCCGTTCGCGAAGACGATCGATCCCCGAACCTGGCGTCCCGAACGGGTGGCGACCACGACCCCCTCGCTCTCGACCGTCGGCCACATCAGGCCGTTCAGCGCGGTGAGCTTCAGCCTTCCGTTCGGCTTGATCGCCTTCACCATCGCGCCAAGAGTGTCCACGTGCGCGGTCAGGGCTCGGGGCCTCGTTTGGGAAAGCCCTTCGAGATGCGCGAGCAGCGCCCCTTTGACCGTCCGCTCGGTGGGCACGTCCATGCTCTCCAGCTCGCCCTGGACCAGGCCGATCGCGTAGTCGGTGTCGCCGGTGGGGCTGGGCGTGTTCAGCAGGTCGACGAGAACACGCTTCAGGTATTCGGAAGAGATCTCGAAAAGCGCCATATCGTGGCGGCAGGTTACCCGGAAGCGTCGAACGCGCCATGCCGCGAGCCGAGGCGGAACGCTCCGTTCGCAAGCGCCTCCTTCACCCTCAGGAGGACTTCGTCCGGCCCCATCCCCTCGGTGCGAATCCCGTGGGCTTCGAGTTCGCCGAGGCAGGCGAACTGCCGGTAAAGGTCCGAGATCGGCGCTGGATCCGACAACTCGCCTCCTCCTCGATCGCGGCACCTCTGAACCGCCTCCTCCAGCGCAGGGCGGAGCACCACGTAATGTACGGGCACCCGGAGGCTCGTAAAAGGCGACAGAAACCACGGCCCGACGATCCCGTCCAGGATCACGAAGTAGCCCCCGAGGGCGTAACCTTCCGCCGCCTTCGCCAGAACGCCCATTACGACCTCGTTCTGCCGGTGGGACTCGGCCAGGTAGGGCGGGATCGAGCCGTTTCCGATCCACCGCCAGAACTCGTCGCCCGGCAGGTGGACCTTCGGGGAGCCTGGTGCGTGGGAGAGCCTCGCGGCAGCCGTGGTCTTGCCCGATCCCGGCGGACCCGTCAGGATGAGGACCTCCCCTCGAAAATCGATCGGGCGTTCCATGCGGCTTCCCGTTTACCCGAAGCACCGTCTCACCGCAGGCAAAGGGCGAGGCACCGCGGGAGCCGGTGGATGTACTCTAGAGGGATCCCGATCGGGTTTTTGGAGCAGCGATGCGAGTCCTTGTTTTTGAATCGAACCTCATGTGGAGCTCCCGCCTCGTGAAGTCCCTGCAGTCGCTGGGGCACGAAGCCGAGGTCCGCACCAACTGGCCGCTCGAGACCGACAAGGCCGACGTCGCCATCGTCAACCTGGGCGAAGGGCCGCTCCCGGCGACCAAGCTTATCGCCCGCCTCCAGGAGCTGAAGATCAAGACGATCGGCCACGCGGGCCACAAGGAGAAGGATCTTCACCAGCTGGGCAAGGACGCCGGCTGCGACATCCTCGCGACGAACAGCGAACTCACCTTCAAGCTCGCGGAGCTTCTGGAACGGGCCAAGTGACGCCCTAGGCGTCCGGGTACACGTTCCGCATCAGCATCTTGACCGTGGCGCGCAGATCCTTGTCCGCCTGCATCATCTCCGAGATCTTTTGGTAGGCGTGCATCATCGAGGTGTGGTCTCGGTCCCCGAACAGGGAGCCGATGTGCTTCCACGAATCTCCCGTGATCTCTCGCGTGATGTAGATGGCGACGTGGCGCGCATGGACCAGAGGCGCCTTGCGCGAGGTGCCGATGATGTCTTCGCTCGGAATCTTGAAGTGGCGGCTGACCGCCTCGACGATCTGGGAGAACCCCGGCTTCGCCAGGGCGCCGGTGCGGTAGTACTGCTCCACCATCGCCGATGCGAGGTCCAGGCCGATCGGACGGTCCTCGACGCTCGCATGCGCCGCAAGCTTCGTCAGCGCTCCCCCCAGGACCCGGATGTTGCCCGGGACGTTCTCCGCCAGGTACATCGCCACCTCGGGGGAGAGGTCGATGCAGTCTTGCGCAGCCTTGCTGAGGATGATCGCGCAGCGCGTCTCCGTGTCCGGCATCTGCACGTCCGCGACCAGCCCTGCCTCGAATCGCGAACGCAGGCGCTCGTCCATCAGGTAGAGGTCCCGCGGCGGCCGGTCGCTCGTCAGCACGATCTGCTTTCCCAGCGAGTGGAGGTAGTTGAACGTGTGGAAGATCTCTTCCTGGGTCTTGTCCTTCCCCGCGATCATCTGGATGTCGTCGACCAGCCAGACGCCGACCGACCGCTGGGCGCGGCGGAACTGGTCGATCTTGAGCGTTTGCAGCGCCTGGACGAACTCCTCGGCGAACTGCTGCGCGCTCACGTAAACGAGCGGAAAGCGGGCGTCGCCCTGAAGGATCTCCCGGGCGATGGCGTGCAGAAGGTGCGTCTTCCCGAGGCCGCTCGCCCCGTAGATGAACAGCGGGTTGTACTTCTGGCCCGGAGCCGCCGACACCGCCTTCGCCCCCGCGACCGCCAGCCGGTTCGACTGCCCGACCACGTAGTTCTCGAAGCTGAATCGTTCGTTCGGCCGGAACGCGTTCGGGTCCTGCGAGTGCATCAGCGGGGCCTGCGCGATCGGCACCGACATCTGCGGCTTCTCCTTGGGCTCGAACAGCAGCTCGATCGTGACCGGATATCCCATCTCGTCGCCAAGATAGCTCTGCAACGTGCTGAGGTGGCGCTCCCTCACCCACTCCAAGACGAACTTGCTCGGAACCGCCACGATCGCCACGCCGCCGCGCAAGGAAACCGGCCTCAAGGGCCGTATGAAACGCTCGAGCCACTGCGACGGGATGTCGTTCGCGATCCTTCTCAAGACGGCCTCCCATGCTTCTGTAAACCCCGTCGGTTCGTCGGGGTCGAGAAAGGAGAACTGGTCTTTCATGGTCGTGGACATCGGGGGTGATTGGTGGCGGGTGAGGCGAATTATACACACCATCTCCGACCGGGCAAGCTCTCTTCAAGGGCAAGAATCGGCCATGAGGGCCAAAGAGCAACAAACGCTAAGGTCGACGGTCGAGACTTAAGGCGTTGTTTCTGATTTTTACTCGAGATATCTCCCGAACGGTGAAAATTCGCCGAACTTGTATGACAGGCGTCTACACCGCATTCTTGCGAGGGTGTACGCTTGCATCGCATGGGGAACAAGCGGGTTCTGGGCGTCCTGGCAGGGGAGGACATGCCGCTCGGGGCGCTTGGCCGGTGGGCCGCGTCCGCCGAGATCCTGCTCGCCGCCGACGGGGGAGCCGACCGCCTCCGCGCGATCGGCCTCGTCCCCGACGCCACCATCGGCGACCTGGACTCGATCCTTCCCGAGTCACGCGAAATCCAGCGGGAAACGGTCCACGACCCGGACCAGGACACGAGCGACTGCGACAAGCTCTTGGCCCTCGCCCAGAGGCGGGGCCATCGGGGAATCACCCTCGCCTCGGTCGAAGGCGACCTTCTCGACCACATGATCGGGACGCTTTCGAGCGCGGTTGCCTCCCCCTTGGAGGTTCGATTCGCCCTCCGGCGCGGGGTCGGCTGGATTTTGAAGGGCGCAGCGGCCCGCACGGTGGGCTGCCGGAGCGGAAGCCGCGTCTCGCTCTTGCCGCTTGGAACCGCGACGATTTCGATGGCCGGCGTCGAATGGCCCCTCGTCGATCGGGAGCTGAGCCTCGGCGGCAAGACGAGCCTTTCCAACCGGGCGACGCAGGACCGGATCGTCGTGCGGCAGCGACAGGGCGCGTCCCTGCTCTACGTCGAGTTCCCTGAAGACGACCCGCCCCTTTGGCCGGACGCGGAGGAGCCCCAATGACGCCCCATCCCTCCGTGAACCTTGGTGCCCTCGGTGCCTTTGTGGTTCAAAAAGAACCCGGGGTGGGTTCTTGACTCTCCATCCCATCGACGGGGCCGTCGTCGCCCTCTTCCTCGCGGCCATCCTCGCCCTCGGCTTTTCGGCGCGCCTTCGCGACAACTCGATTCTCCAGTACCTGGCCGCCGGACGAAGCCTCTCCCTCGCCGCCTTCGTGGCGACCCTCGTCAGCACGTGGTACGGCGGCATCCTCGGCATCGGCGAGAGCGTGAGCTACTACGGCTGGGGTACCTGGCTCCTCATGGGGGTCCCCTACTACGTCTTCGCCCTGTTCTACGCCCTCTGGATGGCGGAAAGGGTTCGCGGTTCCGAACAGATCTCGCTTCCCGAGCGGCTTCACGCCCGGTGGGGAAGGGGAGTCGGGGTGGTTGGCGCGATCCTCGTTTTCCTCCTTGCGCTGCCCGCCGCCCACGTGCTGATGCTGGGGGTCCTCGTTCGCGCGTTCACCGGCTGGGACCTCGCCTGGGCAGTGGGGGTCGCCGCCGTCGCCGGCGCCCTCTTCCTCTACCGCGGCGGCCTTCTCGCCGACGTCCGCGCCAGCCTCCTCGCCTTCGTGATGATGTAC
>DASWVS010000124.1:0-7120 GCA_036401135.1 Fimbriimonas sp. | reverse complement strand
CGCACGCCGAAAGACTGATTCTCGTGTCGTTCGCCGGGACCCTGATCGACCTCGACAGCCCCGGGGACTTCCCCCCTCCTGACCTATAATGGGCGTAATCTATGGAGGAACCGCTCCTGTCGCTGACGGTTAACGGATTGGCGCGCGAGGTGCGCGCGGCGGGAGATACCAGCCTGCTCGAGGTCCTGCGCAACGACCTTGGCCTCACCGGCACGAAGTATGGATGCGGCGAGGGTGCTTGCGGCGCCTGCGTCGTCCTCGTCGACGGAGCTGCAAAGCGCGCCTGCGTCACCCCGGCTTCTGAGGTCGTTGGGAAAACGATCACGACGATCGAAGGGCTGGCGCAAGGCGACCGGCTGCACCCCCTGCAAGAGGCGTTCCTCGACGAAGGCGCGATGCAGTGCGGCTACTGCGTCCCCGGCATGATCATGAGCGCCGCGGGACTCCTGGGAAAGAACCCGAATCCGAGCGAGCCGCAGATCCTCGAGGCGATGGAGGGCAACGTCTGTCGCTGCTGCGGGTACCCCCGGATGCTGAAAGCGATCCATCGCGCAGCGAGGGCGATGGAGGCGCGAAAGTGACCGAGTTTGAAGAAAGCGGGTTGGACCCGAAAGCGCTGGAGGTCACGCGTCGGCAGATCCTGAGGTCGCTCGGCGGTGGCATCCTGGTCTTTGCGCTTGCGCCGGATATTCTGGCGTTCGCCCAGCGGGGCGGGCAGCGGCCGACGATCCCGCAAGAGGTCGACGCTTGGGTGCACATCGGGACGGATGGGCGCATCGGCGTGATGACGGGCAAGGTCGAAGTGGGGCAGAACGCCCGCACGATGTTGACGCAGGCGGCCGCCGAGGAGCTGCTGGTGCCGCCGGAGTCGATCCACCTGACGATGGGCGACACCGACCTTGTCCCGTTCGACATGGGGACCTTCGGCAGCCGGACGACTCCGACCATGGTGCCCCAGATCCGGAAGGCAGCGGCAGCGGCGCGTGAGGCGCTGTTGGGGCTTGCTGCGGCGAAGTGGGGCGTCGACCGAGCGTCGCTCAAGCTGGAGCAGGGCAGGGTGACTACCGCCGACGGAAAACGCTCCGCCAGCTACGGCGAATTGGCAAGGGGACAAAAACTGGAGACTCCGATCTCGGACGACACCCCGCTGACGCCCATTTCCGATTGGAGGACCCTTGGTACCTCGCTGCCAAAGATTGGCGCGCGGGACATCGTAACCGGCAAGCACACCTATGCCTCGGATCTGAGCCGACCCGGCATGCTGTACGCCAAAGTGCTGAGAGCTCCCAGCTTCGGCGCGACGCTGGAGTCGCTGAATACACAGGACGCCGAGGCGATTGCAGGGGTCAAGGTCTTTCGCGACGGCAGTTTTGTCGCGGTCGCTGCTCCCCGGCTTCGGGACGCCGAGCGCGCGTTGGAGATGCTGAAGGCGAGGTGGAGCGAAAAACCGCAGCCGTCGAACAAGGAGCTTTTCGCGCTTCTCACGGAAGGCGCTGAGAAGCAAGCGCTCCCTGCGGGAGCACACATGACGCTGCAAGGCCGCTATACCGCCGAATTCATCGCCCACGCTCCCTTGGAGACCCGCGCCGCGCTTGCGGAGTGGGACGGAAAGAAGCTGACCGTCCACACCGGCACCCAACGCCCGTTCGGGGTCCGAGGCGAGGTCGCGTCGGCGTTGGGGATCCCCGAGGCGCAGGTCCGGGTGCTGGTGCCGGACACGGGCTCGGGCTACGGCGGCAAGCACTCCGGAGACGCCGCCGTCGAGGCGGCAAGAATCGCGAAAGCGCTAGGGGTACCGATCAAGCTGGTGTGGACGCGCCGGGAGGAGTTCACCCATGCGTACGTCCGCCCGGCGGGGGTGGTGGAGATCGCGAGCGGCGTCGATGCCGGCGGCAAGCTCGACCACTGGCAGTTCGACAACTACAACTCCGGCGGCGCCGGGCTCGGCTGCCCGTACGGCGTTGCCGATCCGAGGGTGGAGCACCACGAGCGCGAGTCGCCGCTGCGGCAGGGCTCCTATCGCGCCCTCGCCACAACCTTCAACAACTTCTCTCGCGAGACCCACATGGACGAGCTCGCCCACGCTCTTGGGCTGGATCCCCTGGAGTTCCGGCTGCGGAATCTGAGCGAGCCGCGGCTTCGGGCAGTGCTCGAAGCGGCGGCAAAGGGCATCGGCTGGGGCGGCGCGAAGCCCCCGAAGGGACGAGGGTTCGGCATCGCGTGCGGCACCGACAAAGGGAGTGTGGTGGCGAGTGCGGTCGAAGTCGAGGTGGATTCCGCGATTCGCGTGCTGCGGATCGTGAACGCTTTCGAGTGCGGCAAGATCCTGAACCCCGACCACCTGAAGAGCCAGGTCGACGGGGGGATCCTCATGGGGCTCGGCGGCGCGCTGTTCGAACGGGTCGAGTTCGCGAACGGACGGATTCTCAGCGACGGGTTCTCAAAGTATCGGGTGCCTCGATTTTCGGACATGCCCCCGATGGAGACGCTACTGCTCGACCGTCCGGACCTGCCGTCGGTCGGCGGGGGCGAGACCCCAATCATCGCCCTCGCCCCCGCCATCGGCAACGCCGTCTTCGCCGCGACCGGCAAAAGGCTGCGAGACCTACCGCTGACGCTATAGCCGCAGGCCCGCCAAAGCCCCTCTCCTCTGAGGAGAGGGGTTGGGGTGAGGTGACGACCTGGAGATGCAATGTGCCTGCGCCGCGTGACGCTCGAGCCATCTCCGCCAGAAGCCATTTCGTTAGATTGAAAAACATTGAACAGGGGGGCTTCGTATCGCCACCATGTCGCCTCGGCGTCCTCCGCGGTCAAGGAAAATGCGGCGTACGGAAAAGTCCCTGCAGGGAGCGACGCCGCCGCAATCAACCTTGCCTGTATCAGCACCCGTGAGGCCAGAAAAGCCGTGTTATCATGACCCGCAGCAATGACGCTGTTGCCCCTTGCTTTGCTCGTGGCGCTGGTCCTGGGGACCGCTTACCTCACTTACGGCAGGCTCCTGGGCCGCCTGTTCCGCCTCGACCCCGATGCGGCGACGCCGGCGGTCGCCTTGCAGGACGGGATCGACCATGTGCCGACCGAGCCGAAGTACCTGATCGGGCAGCATTTTTCGGCGATCGCCGCCGCGGGACCCATCGTGGGCCCGATCCTGGCGGGGGCGATGTTCGGCTGGCTGCCGGCGCTCCTTTGGATCCTCGTCGGGTCGGTTTTCGTCGGAGGCGTCCACGACTTCTCGGCGCTGGTGGCGTCGATCCGCCACCAGGGCAAGAGCATCGCCAGGGTGGTTCGCGACCACGTGAATCGGAGGGCGTTCATCCTGTTCCTCCTGTTCATCTGGCTCGCGCTTGTTTACATCATCGTCGCCTTCACCGACATCACCGCCCAGGCCTTCGTGGGCGAGCAGACGCTCGAGAACGGGCAGGTCGTGCGGGGGGCAGGGATCGCCACGTCGTCGCTGCTTTACCTCCTCATCCCGATCGCTATGGGCCTGCTGCTCCGATACACCAAGCTCAGCCTCGCGGCGGCGACGGCGATCTTCCTCCCGCTGGTGATCGCAGCGATCGTGGTGGGCCAGTACGCGCCGCTCGACCTAGGCGCGTGGCTCGGCATCAGCGAGGCGCAGACGCACAAGGTGTGGGACGTGGCGATCCTTCTGTACTGCGTGGCGGCGGCGATGACCCCGATGTGGCTCCTGCTGCAGCCGCGGGGGCATCTGGGCGGGTTCTTCCTGTTCGGCTTCCTCGCGGTCGGGGTGCTGGGGGCGCTGCTCGGAGGCGAACCGGTGCGGTACCCGGCGTTCGTGGGCTGGACCACGGCCAAGGGGGAGACGCTTGCGCCGATTCTCTTCATCACGATCGCCTGCGGGGCGGTCAGCGGGTTCCACTCGCTGATCGCCTCGGGAACCACTGCCAAGCAGCTGAAGCGGGAGACCGACGCGCGTCCGATCGGGTACGGCACGATGCTGCTTGAGGGCGGGGTGGCGTTCCTCGCCCTGAGCTGCGTGATGATGCTCCCCGCAGGCGGGGCAGGCGCAGCCCCGAACCTGATCTTCGCCAACGGGATCGGCGGATTCCTCGAACGGGTCGGCGTTCCGGCTACGATCGCGATCTCGATCATGCTCATGGCGTTCACCACGTTCGTGTACGACACGCTCGATGTCTGCACCCGGCTCGGCCGCTACATCGTGCAGGAGCTGACGGGGTGGCACGACCGACGGGGGGCGTGGCTGGGGACGGTGCTGACGGCGGCGGTTCCGCTGCTGTTCGTGACCCAGCAGATGACGGACGCGGCGGGCAAGCCGGTCCCGGCATGGCGGGTTTTCTGGGGCCTGTTCGGGGCATCGAACCAGCTGCTCGCCGCGCTGACGCTGTTGGGCGTGACGGTGTGGCTGGCGCGCACCGGCCGGCGATGGGCGTTCGCGGTCACCGGCCTGCCGTGCCTGCTGATGTACGTGATGAGCTGCTGGGCGCTGTTCGGCATGGTGCGAACCGGCACCGGCGGGCCGGTGGCGTACGTCGGCGCCCTGCTGTTGGTCCTGGCGGCTTGGATGCTGGTCGAGGCGGTAGGGGCCTTCCGATCTCGACGAGAGCCGACGCCGGTGACGGCGTAGAGATGGCCGATTGCGGGCTTCTTTTCACCACCAAGACACGGGGAACAGAAAGGGGACACCAAGAGTTCTGGCCCGATTCTCCGCGCTTCAACTCCGTTCCTCGCAGTCCAGCCTGGCCTGCTCTCGACCCAACTAAGGAGCCAAGGATGTGTCAGGGACGCGACGAGCGCTCATCCCGCCGCCTACATCGGTTTTCCGATGCATGCGGCGATGGTTTTGAGGTCCTGCATCATCGCGCCGAACTGGTCCGGCGTCAAGGCCTGGCTGCCGTCGCTGAGGGCCTGCATCGGGTTGGGGTGCATCTCGACCATCACGCCGTCGGCGCCCGCGACGAGTGCCGCTTTCGCCATGGGGGCGACGTAGCGGGCGACGCCGGTCCCGTGCGAAGGGTCGACGACGATCGGGAGGTGGGTGTGCTCCTTGAGCACGGGCACGGCGGAGAGGTCGAGGAGGTTGCGGGCGTAGGCACGGTCGAAGGAGACCAGCCCACGTTCGCACAGGATGACCTGGCTGTTGCCCTGGCTGAGAATGTACTCCGCCGCCAGGAGCCACTCGTCGATGGGGGCGGAAGGGCCGCGCTTGAGGAAGACCGGCTTGCCGCTCCGTCCCGCCTCGATGAGCAGGGGGTAGTTCTGCATGCTGCGCGCGCCGATCTGGAGGATGTCGACATAGCGCGCGACCAGCGGGACCATGTCGCCGCTCATCACCTCGGAGATCGTAACGAGGCCGAGGTCGTCGCCGACCTTCTTCATGATCTTCAGGCCTTCTTCGGCGAGGCCCTGGAAAGAGTAGGGGGAGGTGCGAGGTTTGAAGGCTCCGCCGCGCAGGACCGTGGCTCCCGACTCCTTGACGACCTTGGCCGCCTCGAGGAACTGGCCATGGGACTCGACCGAGCAGGGCCCTCCCATGACGACGAACGCTTCGCCCCCGATCTCGACGCCCTTCACCTTCACCACCGTGTCCGCGCGATGGAACTCGCGCGAGGCCAGTTTGTAGGGGCGGCTGGTTTGGGTGACTTTGCTCACGCCCTCCATGGCATCGAGCAGCGCCTCGAGGTCCGTCCTCTGGTCGGCGTTCAGGGCGGCGGGGATGCCAATGGCGACGCGGTCCTCGCCGGGCAGGACGAGCGGGTCCAGGCCTCTTATCCGGATGGCGTCGGCGACGGCATCGATCTGCTCCTGGGTCGCCCCGAACTGCATCACGATGATCATGCAGCGGAGATTACCTTTGGCGGCTCCCGAACGCCGCGCGCCCCCAGGCCTTCCCCAACGGCCCCTACGTCCCGGCGGCTACGACTCGGCGTCGGCCGACAGGGGGTCGTTCCGGGCGGTTTCGTGGAAGACGAACCGGGCGTTGCCGAGCGCAATCTCGTCGCCGGGCTGGATCAGGACATCGTCGATGCGCTCGAAGTCGTCCCGCAGCACGTAGGTGCCGTTCGACGAGCCGAGGTCCTGCAGGTGGTAGCCGTCCTCCTCGCATGTGATCTTGGCGTGTTTGCGGCTGACGTACATCGCCTCGGGAAGCGAACCCAGGTCGATGTCGATCGGTCCGACCGAAGGATCGAACCGGCCGATGACGCAGGGAGGGTTCACCGGAAACTCTACATCCGTTTCGGCGCCGTTCCGCTTCAGGACGAGCTTGGCGAAGAGCTGCTCGTGGGTTCCGGCGTCGGCCTGCGGCGAGCTCCAGGCATCGGTGGCGACGCCCGCCATCGGATGATCCGCGGCGAGGTGCGCTTCGGTTGCGGTCAGGTTGTCGTTCTGTTCGTTTTCAGTCATCTTCCAGCGTTCCTCCGGCCGAGGATCTCGCCGAGGGCGAGAACGGCCGCCGAGACGATCAGGCCGGGAAGGAGCGTACCCACCCCGAAGGAGACGGTTTCCGTCGCCCGCGCGCCCAGCGCCTCGGGAACCGGCGGGAGCGCCAATCGCCATTCGCCGCCGATCTTCAACCAAACGACTTCAAGAAAGGTGTTTTTAGTTCGAAGTCCCACCGCCATCCACACCAACGCCACCCCGGCGGCAAGAACCATCGACGCCCCGACCCACGCGCCGGACGCGCGGCTGCGGCTGGGACTCGCATAGGCGAGGACCACCGGAAGCAGCAAGGCACCGACCACGGCTCCCGCCCAGGAATACCAGAGGGCGACGACGCTCTCATTGGCGTTGATCGCCACGAGGACGGCGAGGAGGGTTCCGACGGCGAGGCCGATCCGGGTCCAGCGTTTCGTCCGATCCCCGTCCGGCTCCCCGACGAGGCGCGCCACCGTCTCGCGGCCGAAGGTCGCGCCGCTGACGAGGGTGTAGCCGACCATCGCGCACGTGATGGTGCCAAGCATCCCGCAAAGGAAGATCCCTTTGAGGCCAGGCGGCAGGATCCGGTCTGCGAGTGCCGGGAAGTAGGTCAGGGGCTGATCGGGCAGCGGCTTCAGGAGGGCGAGGGCGTACATGCCGGTGGTGATGCTGAGGATGTCGAACAGCACCCAAAAGCCCACGGCGACGAGCACTCCGCGCC
>DASWVS010000123.1:0-2367 GCA_036401135.1 Fimbriimonas sp. | reverse complement strand
GACCTGAAGCTGGGATACGTACGAGTAGCTCGGGGCAACGATCTGGGTCGCGGTGTCGATGTTGAACGTCGTGCTGCGATAGATGCCGATCTGGGCGCCCGGGCTCGCCTGGTAGGCGAAGAAGAAACTGTTCTGGACGGTCGGATGCGGAGCGAAGGCGACCACCGCGGTCGAATCGTTGGACGAGGGGAGAGTGGCGAACTTCGTCCGGACACCGCCTTCGGACTCCGGCCTCGGATCGGTGTGCCAGATCTCGGTCAGACCGTTCGACGGGTTGGTGATGCTGTAGAAGACTTTGTTCGGCGGCAGAACGCCGGGCGTTCCGCTGTTATCGCCACCGGTCGTGGAGCCGGTGGTCGAACCGGTGTTGCCGCCCGTCGCGTTCGTCCCCCCGGTATTGCCGCTCGTGGAGTTCGTACCGCCGATGGTCGAGCCACCGCCGCCTCCGCCGCCGCAGCCGATGAGGAGCGCCAGGAGCGATACAGTGACGGCGCCGACGACGATCTGAAATCTTGCATTCTCTTTCATGAGGTTGCCCGCTTCAAGTTCGACCGAACATGCTCAAGACGACTTCAGGGTCGATTCGGTTCGCCTAGGAAGCCGGGATCGGCGAGTTCCCCGTACAAAAGCGGTTGCCGGACCTTGAACACCTCGGTCTCGTATTCGCCGGGAATGTAGACGGTCCGCTTGATCCGCGCCTCGGAGAGGTCGATCTCGCACATGAAGACGCTCTCGCTGTCCGATGCCGAAGCGAGCACCTTACCCGAAGGGTGGATGACCTTGCTGCGACCGAAGAACCGGAAGCCGCCTTCGGTGCCGACGCGGTTGACGGCCGCGAGGAAGACGCGGTTTTCAGCGGCGCGTGCGATCGAAATGTGATCGGCGGAAACTTCCGCCCCTTCCGGCCAGTTCGTCGGCAGAAGGATCAACTCGGCGCCGCGAAGGGAGAGGACGCGCGCCGCCTCGGGGAACCGCAGGTCGAAACACACCAGAATCCCGATCTTTCCTCGCGAGGTGTCGAAGACCGGCAGGCTTCCGCCGGGCGATGCGAACCGATCGTAGCCGAGGAACGGCAGGTGGGTCTTCCGGTACAGGCGCATCGGCCGCCCCTCGTCGAAAAAGGCGACCGCGTTGTAGAGCGCGCCCCGATCGAGCTCGGCGAATCCGACCGCCAGCATGATCTGGCGGTCGGCCGCAAGGCGTCCCAACTCCGTCAACGCCGGATTGTCCGCTCCGATCGCCACCGCACGCGCCTCCTCGGGGGATCCGGCGCAGTAACCGGTGAGGAACGCCTCCGGGAAGACCACCAGGTCCGATCCCGACGCCTGCTCGACGGCTTCGACGGCCTTCTCCCGGTTCGCCTTCGTCTCGCCGAATACGACGTCGCACTGGACACACGCGATCTTCATGGGTCCCAGAGTAGCACCGGAACCATCGAACAGGGCGCATACGGGGCTCGTCACATTTGAACGAGGTGGCATGCGTCGACATGTCGTGGAGCGTGAAAAAATGAAACAAAGGAATTGGATCCAATCGCAGGGAATGGCCCTCGTCGCAGCCGGCGTGCTGTTGGCGCCCATACTCGCAGGCTGCGGCAGCGGCGATTCCGGGAGGACCGGCGCCAACCTGCCCCCGGTCGACGAATCGATGGGAGGACGGGCTCAGACCTTCGAGCCGCCCCAGGAGCAGCGCCGCAGCGGCATGTCCACAGGCCAGAAGGTTGCCCTTCTCGCCGGTGCCGCCGCCCTGTACTACATGTACCGGAAGAACCAGCAGAAGCGGAGCCAGGGCGACAAGAGCCAGCCGCAGTACTACCTTTCCAAGAACGGTCGCGTTTACTACCGCGATTCGAGCGGGAGGGCCCATTGGGTCACGCCGCCTCGCGAGGGTATCCGCATTCCGGCCGAGGAAGCCTACCAGTACCGTGAGATGGAGGGTTACAACGGCCAGACCTCCGGACGTTCGATCCTCGACATGATGAGTTCGGGAGGGATGGCGACGGACCCCTACGGCCGTTACTGAGAGCGTGAATCATGGACCTTAACTTTCTGCTCAACCAAGTCAAGCGAGCGATCTATGACGACCCTTCGACCCCGCAGCGCGAGGGACACGATCCGACGGGCCTGATGGGACGGCTCGATGACCTTTTCGGCAACTTCGGCGGACAGAGCGCTCCTCGAAGGCGCGAGGTGCTTCCCGCCTCGCAGGATCCGTACGGAGATCCCGCGGATCTCGACGGGAGTTACGCCTACGCCGACCAGAGAGGGATGCCCCCCGGCGTCCGTCCGGCTTCCGAGGATCCTCTCGGGGACCCCGCAGACCAGTTCCCGGGCATCAAGCCGGCTTCCGAGGATCCGCTCGGAGACC
>DASWVS010000122.1:0-1591 GCA_036401135.1 Fimbriimonas sp. | reverse complement strand
GCAAAACGGAGAAGGGGCACGAACTGACGGTGGACGGGGTCCCGTTCTTCGTGAAGGGGGCGGTGGGATGGCAACGGTTGGACCTCCTCAAGGAGTTCGGCGCGAATGCCCTGCGCTGCAGCCCCAGCATGCTCGACGAGTGCGCGAAGAACGGGCTGATGGCACTGGTCGGCCTGCCCCTGGGCAACCCTCGGCACGGGTTCGACTATTCCGACGCGGGGCGGGTCGAGAAGCAGCGGAAGCTCGCGCTCGACACGGTGCGGCAGTACAAGGACCATCCGGCGCTCCTCGTGTGGAACATCGGCAACGAGCCCGAGATCCACACGACTGCCGAGCAAAGGCTGCCGGTCTGGCGGTACGTCGAGTCGCTCGCTCAGGAGATCAAGGCCATCGATCCGAACCACCCGGTCATCTGCGTGGTCGGCGGGGAATACCGCGAGATGCTGCACGAGATTCCCGAGCAGTGCCCCAGCCTCGACGCGGTCGGGCTGAACAGCTATGCGGACATGCTGACGCTGCCCGAGGACGTGCGCAAGCAGGGTTACAGCGGGGCTTACCTGGTGACCGAGTTCGGGCCGCGCGGGCATTGGCAGGTCGAGAAAACGCCCTGGGGCATGCCCATCGAGGACACGAGCACGGAGAAGTCCGCGTTCTATCGCCGATCGTACGAGGCGGCGGTCGCGAACCAGCCGAACTGCCTAGGGTCGTTCACGTTTCTCTGGGCGCAGAAGCAGGAGAAGACCCACACCTGGTACGGCATGATGCTCCCGGACGGCAGCCCGATCGAGACGGTCGGTGCGATGCGCGAGGTGTGGGGAGTCGAGCGGGGCGACTGGCCCTCCGTCGGGCCTCTCGGCATCCACCGCCCGGACGGCGAGAGGCTCCGGTGGGCGGAGGGATCCGCGCGTTCCACGGTCGAGTTCGAGATCGACGCCGTCGGGGGCGACGCGGATTGGGATCTGCGGAAAGACGTCGCCGACAATCCCAACGTCGGTGGCGACCGCGAGCCGGACACGCCCGTCCTCGCGACCTATCGCGGCCGCCGAGTCGAGGTGCGGCTTCCCGCGGATCCCGGGTCCTACCGGCTGTTCGCCTACGTACGGAACGGGCAGGGGCGGGTCGCCACCGCCAACCTTCCGATTCGGGTGCAGCCGTAGCTATCTGAGC
Organism: Fimbriimonas sp.; assembly: GCA_036401135.1. Taxonomy (GTDB): domain Bacteria; phylum Armatimonadota; class Fimbriimonadia; order Fimbriimonadales; family Fimbriimonadaceae; genus Fimbriimonas. The sequence continues at coordinate 424 of DASWVS010000122.1, read as the reverse complement.
TTGCGAATCCCGTTTTCCTCGATCCGGATCAACCCCTCTCGAAAGAGGCTTCCGATGGCCTTTTTGTAAGACCCTTTGCTCAGACCGAACACCTGGCGGATCTCTTCCGGACTGGCGTGGTCGCCGTAGGGAAGGAAGCCTCCCGCCTGGTCGAGCTTCTGCAGGATCATGGGTGCGGTTTCCATGGCGGCGCGATACCCCTGCGGCTGCAGCGAGAGGGCGACTTTGCCGTCTTCCCGGATCTTCTTGACGTAGCCCTTGCGCCGGTCGCCGACCCGGAGCGCCTCGTGGATCTCGTCCGGGAAGAGCATGCCCTCATAGGTCTCGTCGATGATCGCCCGGGCTCCGCTCCTTTCACTGGAGGTGACCAGCAGCCGGACCGTCTGTCCCTCCTGGAGGTCTCCCGCTCCTTTCTGAAGGAACC
>DASWVS010000121.1:0-2125 GCA_036401135.1 Fimbriimonas sp. | reverse complement strand
CCGCTCGAATTGGACGCCCCACTTCTTGCTGACGGGGCTGGTCAGGATGATGCCGTCCTGGGTCGATTTGGCCTCCCAGGGCGCTCCGTCCACGCTTTGGTCAGGCGGCCAGTTCCAGTTGCTCTGAGGCGCGACCCAGAGTTTGTCGCCGCCGAAATACTGGTACTCGCCCTGACCCAGGTTCCCGTTCACTCCCCCGAGAGACGGGTGCTCCCACAGGAGGTTCTTGCCCCCCTTGAACCCGAGGTACATGATGCGGCCGATTTGAGGCACGACCACCATCTCGATCCGATTGTTCGACAGGCGGTACGAGCCCGCCCACCCGCGGTAGTTCTCCGACGCGACGGTAACCTCTGTCTGGGCACCCACTTGCAGTAGAGACGCTCCGGCGAGCAGGAAGGAAAGGACGGACATACACCCATTGTGACGGTCCCCGGCCCCTGCCGTGTCACGCAAGTTGCGCATCATCTCGGCAACGTTGCCAACCCGGGCAGGCCTGTCCCCCGAATCCCCGTCACCAATCCGGTGAAAAAGTCAGTATTCTAGACCCTACGACGCCGCCTTGCCCCTCCCCGGGGGCATGACGACGCCAATCCCCAAAGGAGGGTGTAGGTGAAAAACTACACGGCGGAGAAGATACGAAACGTGGCCATTGTCGGCCACGGCGGTGCAGGCAAGACGATGCTCGTCGAGCACTTGCTTTACACTGCCGGCGCCATCGACCGGGTCGGCACCGTGGATGCAGGAAACACGCAGTCCGACTATGACCCCCTCGAGATCCGACGCAAGATCTCGCTCAACGCAAGCGTCGTGCCCATGGAGTGGCACGGACACAAGATCAACGTCATCGACGTCCCCGGGTTCCCCGATTTCATCGGCGACCTTTATGGGGCAGCCCGAGTCGTGGAGTCGATGGTGCTCGTCTGCGAAGCCAAGCGCGACCTGGACGTCGGCTTCGAACTCGCCTGGGAAGTCGCCGAAGAGTTCGGGTTGGCCAAGTGCATCTTCGTCAACAAACTCGAGCGTGACAACGCGGACTTCCAGGGCTTGATGGAAACGCTGAAGCAGCGTTACGGACGCAAAGTCGTCCAGGTTCAGATCCCGATCGGCCACCAGGCGGCCTTCAGCGGCGTCCTCGACCTGCTGAACATGAAGGTTTACAAGGGCAAGGACCGTGGGGAGGAGATCGAGGAAGTCCCGACGGGATATGCCGAGGAAGCGGAATCGCTCCACGAGCAACTGATGGATGCGGCCGCCGAAGGCGACGACGATCTCGCTCTCAAATATCTGGAAGGCGAGGCGCTCACCCCCGAGGAGATCGAGCACGGCCTTCTGCTGGGAATCGAAACCGGAAAGGTGATTCCGGTGATCATCGGTTCTGCGGCGAGCGGCATCGGCGTCCACACGCTTTTGGACCGAATCTGCGGCGAACTGCCGTCGCCGGTCGACATGCCCAAGGAATTCGAGGGAATCGGGAAGCTCGAAGCGAACCCGGCAGGCCCGTTGGCGGCCTACGCCTTCAAGACGACGGCCGACCCGTACGTGGGCAAGATCAACTTCGTGCGGGTGTTCAGCGGCACGCTGAAGGTCGACGACCACGTGAAGAACACGACCCGCGAAGGCGACGAGCGGGTGCACAACCTGTTCTATCCGCACGGCAAAGGCCAGGAGGCGGCGACCGCGATCGTGGCGGGCGACATTTGCGCGATCGCCAAGCTGCAGAACACGCAGACCGGCGACACCCTGTCCTCGGCCAAGGACCGGATCAAGCTGCCTCCGATCGAGTTCCCGGAGCCGATCTACCGCATCGCGGTCGTCCCGGCGACGAAGGCCGACGAGGACAAGCTCGGCCCCGCCGTCCAGAGGCTCCTGGAAGAGGATCCGACCTTCATGGCGACCTACGACGCCGTCGGGCACCAGCACATATTCGAGGGCATGGGCGACATCCACCTCGACGTCGTGATCGAGAAGCTGAAGAGCAAGTTCGGCGTGTCGGTACGCACGGAGGAGGCGCGGGTCCCCTATCGCGAAACCGTTCGCGGATCCGCCAAAGCCCAAGGCCGCCACAAGCGGCAGACGGGCGGCAAAGGCCAGTTCGGCGACTGCTGGATCGAGCTCGAGCCTC
>DASWVS010000120.1:0-6885 GCA_036401135.1 Fimbriimonas sp. | reverse complement strand
AACGCTCTTCGGATGGGCTTTGCGCACGGTCTCGCGCAGCCGTTCGATGCTGACGTGGGTGTAGATCTGCGTGGTGGCCAGGCTCTCGTGCCCCAGAAGCTGCTGGACCGATTTCAGATCGGCCCCTCCGTCCAGAAGGTGGGTCGCGAACGAGTGGCGGAGCGAGTGCGGGGAGGTCTCCGGCGGCAGCCCGGCGTGCAGGCACCACCGTTTGACGACGTTCTGAACCGTGCGCGTCGTGAGCCGGCCCCCCTTCGGGTTGGTGAAGAGCGGCTCGCCCGTCGTCGGCGAGGTCCGCTCGGCATGCAGGTAGTCCTGGATCGCGGAGGACGCGGTCGCGCCGAACAGGGCGAGCCGCTGCTTGTTCCCCTTGCCCCGAACGAGGACCGTCCCCTCTCGGAGATCCATGTCGGCCAGGTTCACGCCGACAAGCTCCGAGACGCGAAGCCCGGCCGAGTACATCAACTCCAGCAACGCGCGATCCCGCATCGGGGTGCGCGTGGAGGCATCCTGGTCCAGAAGGTCCGAAGCCTGAAGCTGGCTCAGCGCCTTGGGCAGCCGCTTCCGGCGATAGGGCGCCTCCAGCGCCTCCGTCGGGTCCTGTTCGAGGTGCCCCGCGGCTTTGAGGTACTTGACGAAGGACCGGAGCGTGCTCAGCTTGCGCGCCCGGGTGACCGGCGCGGGAGCGTATTTGCGGAGGTAGTTCCGCAGCCGGATCGGGTCCAGGTCGAACTCGCCGCGAAGAAACTCGTGAAGCTGCTGGAGGTCGCTCCCGTAGGAACGGACCGTGTTCGCCGACCTCCTCGCCGCGAGCGAAGCGAGGAATCCATCCATGGCCTCTTTCAGCGTCGGCACGGACCCATTATAGAGCCGACCTATAATAGAGTGCATTTTCCGGAGGAAACGATGAACAAGTTTGTTTTGGCACTCGGCCTTTTGGGCGCCTCGGTGGTGGCCCAGGCGGCCGGGATCGAATGGGCGAAGAGCTATCCGGAGGCGCTGGCGACGGCCAAAGCCTCGAAGAAGCTCTTGATGGTCGACTTCTACACCGATTGGTGAGGGTGGTGCAAACGGCTGGACAAGGACACCTATACCGACGCGGGTGTCGTCCGGCAATCGGAGCGGTTCGTTCCGATCAAACTGAACGCTGAAAAAGAAGGCAAGCCGCAGAACGACAAGTTCAAGGTCACCGGCTACCCGACCGTCCTGTTCCTTTCGCCCGACGAGAAGGTCGTGTGGAAGATCGTGGGCTACCTGCCTCCCAAGGGCTTCGCCGCGGAGATGGAGAAGGCGCAGGCCGCTTTCGTCAACCGGCCGAAGTGGGAGGAAGCCCTTAAGAAGGACCCCAACAACCTGGCGGCGCTCCTCGGCCTGATCCCGATCTACGTCCAAGAAGGGAACGGCAAAGAGGCGGAGGCCATGCTGAGGCGAGCGGAAGCCCAGGATCCGACGAACGCCGAAGGGAAGCTCGACGACGCCTACAATGCGATCGGCGACGCCTACCAGATGCAGGACGACCACGCCAAGGCCGTGCCGTTCTTCGAGAAGGCGGCTCAAAGCAAGGACGAGGACAAGGCGGCGTATGCCCTGATCAGCATCGCCTACTGCCTGTTCGCCGAAGGCAAGGCGAAGGAGTCGATACCGCACCTGGAGCGCCTGATCAAGATGGGCCCTGCGGCGGACGATTACCGGGAGCAGGCCAAAGGCATGCTCGCCCAGGCGAAGCGGTAGACGCGGTCCTCCCCGCCCTCGTTGCCTCGGCAGCCTCGCCCGGATGTAAGGCTGGGCGCAAGCATCAACAGCTGCCGAGGCCCGACGGGCACAGCCGGGGCTTAGGAACTCGAGCTGCAGCTAGAGGCTCTCGATCCTGCGCGCCAGTTCGAAGTCGAACGGCGACAGCCCTTGCACCGCGTGCGTGCTCAGCGTAACCTTGACGCGGCCGTAACCGACGAGAAGGTCCGGATGGTGGTTGAGGCGGTCCGCAAGGAACCCGACCGCCGAGGCGAAGACGATCCCGTCCTTGTAGGTGTCGAACCGAAACTCCTTCGCGATCGCTCCATCTTCGACCTTCCACCCCGCCAAGCCCGCGAGGCTGTTCCGCACCTCGCCGTCGTCCATCTTTCGGTACTCGAGTTCTGCCATGGGCGAAGTGTAGCCGCCATTCGACCGGTCCCAACCCGTGAATCGTCGGAGGCATGTTGCGCGTACACTTAACACATAGGCATGTTCCTGCCCGACAAGAGCAAGCAGCACCAGCAACTGACGCAGTACCTGCGGGAGGCCGCGCGCCGCCGCACCCTCCCCGGCGAGTCGGTCCCCGCCGCGGTCATCGCCCTGGCGATGGTCCTGACCCTGATGATGGGGCTGCTGCTGCACACCTCGGCGCTGCTGATGGTCGTGCCGCTCCTGGCGATCGTCGGCCTCTTCGCCTGGCAGAAGACCCAGGTCAAGAAGCGCGAGCCCGACGCCCGCGAGAAGCTCCAGATGGAGGCCAAACCGGTCATCGAAACGATGCTCGCCCATGCCGAGTCGAAGCGGCTCCACCGGGAGCTCGACCAGGCGTCGGTCGCCCTGCTCGAGGAGTGCGCACGGTACTACTGGCAGGTTCGCCAGGTCTTCGACTCGGTCTTCTGGACCTCCGAGTCCCTGCCGATGCAGTACGCCGGATTGCGCGACCAGGCGCTGAAGGCGGCGGATTCGACGATGGACGAGCTGATGCTCCTCTATCGCAACTCCCTGCCGGAGCGTCCGAAGGGGACCCAGCCCCTCGAGTTCGTCGAGGACGTGGTCGAAGAGTACGTCCGGAAGAAGCCGCGCACGGTCGACTTCATTCCGACGACCTTCGACCCCACCCGAAAGATCGCCGAGAAGCTGCGCCTGCTCGCGGAAGAGGCGGACCGCGTGAGCCAGGAGATCAACGCCGAGATGAGCCTCCCTTCGCTCACGAACCCCGGCAGCGCCCTGGACGCCAGCATCGGGGAGCTGAGGCAGATCCGCCAGGCGGAAGAGGAGCTTCGGCAGAACCTCGGCGGCCTCGGTTAGGCGGTCCTTTCGAGCACGGCGACCGCCGCCGCATGGGTCCTTTCGTGGGTGATCGAGACGTGGATGCGGTGCCGGCTCGCGTCGAAATGCGGGTCGTCGACCCAGGCGACCGGCCGTCCGTGCTCGTCGCCCAGGATCTCGACCTGGTGCCACGACAGGTGCAGGCCGATTGCTTTCGCCACCGCCTCCTTCGCCGCCCACCGTCCGGCCACCGTCGAGGCGGTCAGCGGGCGGGAGCGCTCCTGGGCGGTCAGGATCCGTTCGACGAAGCGCGGGCTGCGCATCGCGTGCCGGATCCGAGCCACCTCCACGAGATCGATCCCCACCGCCATGACCACGGAAACGAGTATAGCCACCCGGGGCCGGCTAGGCGAGGGCGGCCAAGATCTCCTCCTCGGGATAGGGGTGCAGAATCGGCTTGGCGCGCGCGCCGGTCTCCTGCGCGATCTGACTCACCTTGAACCCGTCCTTCGGGTACGCCATCGCGAGCGCCAGCCGCTTGCCGTCGAAGGCCACCGGGACCGCCAGCCACTCCCTCCACTTTTCGATCGGCGCAAGCGCGAGTCCGGCGGGGTCCGGGACGAGCGCCGCATGCATCGGCGCGGCCGAGGAGAGCCGGTGCAGCGACATCACCTCTTCCTGCTCCTCGAGGAACGAGGAGAACGCTTTGGCCGGGTTGCGCTGGTTGTGGGCGGACTGCCTCGACCGCTTCCTCTCGTAGATGGCCTGCGTCTCGTCGTAGTCGCGTTCGAGCTGGGTCAGCCGCTCGATCCGGCCCTCCAGGCGCATGATCACCGTCTGCGCCGCCTCCTCGTCGCTCTTGGGGTGCGAGAGGAGCTTCAGCATCACCGCCCGAACCTGCTCCTTGGCGCGGGAGGCCGACTGCGGGTTCCGAACGTTGACGATCTCGTCCTCGACGTCGGCAACCTGCGCGAACAGCCACTCCAACGTGACCGCGTCGTCGTGGCCGAACCCCTCGGGGATCCGGAGCGGCAGCGTCGTGGTCTGCCCCGTCGCGCGCTCGGTGAACCGGAGCGTGGGAGCGTCCATCTCCAGGTCGCTGACCGGCAGGACCACCGTCTTCCGCTCCCCGGAGAAGAGATGCCCGAGTTGGAGCGTCGCGTCCTCCACGCGGAGCGATACCCGCTCCAGGGCCACCGCGCCCAGAGAGAACCTCTCGTTCGAGAACGCGTTGAGCACGGCGTCCACCGTGTGGGCGAAGTAGTGCGCCCCGCCCCCTTCGCGGGCCATGCCCGCCATGAGCGCCTCGTCGTAGGCTTCGCCGATGCCGACGGTGGTCGTGGTGACCTGGTAGCGCCGGTAGGTGTGGCCGGCGTGCTGAGCCAGGTCGGACGCCCCCGTATACCGGCCGACGTTGGCGAGGCCGTCGGACAGGAGGATCACCCTCCCGCCGGCGCCGACGAGTTTGGCGCCCATCAGCCATCCGCCGTACAGGTTGGTCGAGCCCCCGGTGTCGATCCGCTCGACCATTCGGGCCAACCCCTCGCTGGGCTGGGTCATGCCCGAAACCAGGTCGGTGCGGTCGTCGTAGGCGACGACGCCGATCCGGTCCTTGGCCTCGAGGCTCCGGACGAACTGCCCGGCGGCCGCGGTCGTGATCTCGATCGGCCGTCCGCTCATCGACCCGCTGCGGTCGATGACGACGGCGACGTGGATGCCCTTCTCGTCCGAGGGCTGGATGTCGGCGACCTCGACCGTGAGCATGAGAAGCCGGCGCTCATCGCCCTCGTGGGCGACGAGAGAGGCGGTGAAGGATGGGTGTTCGGTAATGGCGCGATTCATGGGACCTCCTCACCTGACAGTAGGTGACACAACCTACTGTAACATACTGATCTGTAACTGTCAAGTAGTGTGAGGTGAAAGGCCCAGGATTTTCTGGATTTTCGCCAGCGCCTCGATCAGAGCCTCCTTCGTCGACCTTGAGGCGTCCGCCTCCAGCACCAGCCCTTCCGAAAGCTCGATGCGCCGGACCGCCGATTCCCTCGATCCCGACCGGCGGGGATCGATCTGCGGCGGACTCGACAGGCGGGGAGACGGCGGAAGATGCAAGGGCGCGGACGCTTCCGCGAACATCGCCGGAGGAGGGGGGTTCTCCTGCCTCGTGAGCCATTCTTCAACCTGGGAAACCGCTTGGCTGCCGCGCTCCTTTAGGAGACGGTCGAGCATTTCTCGGCTCCGCTCCAGCGGCACGCCCTGATCCAGTAACGATCGGGCCCCGACGATCCTCAGCAGGCTCTCGAACGGGTAGCGGGCATACTTCGGAGCGCCTGTCGGAGGCGGCACGATCCCTTCGGCGATGTAGTACCGCACCGTCCGTTTCGCGACTTGGAGCCGAGGGTTGTCGCGAAGCACGCTGTTCGCCGCCTCCACCAGCTCGTCGATGGTGAAGGGAGCCAGTTTGCCGTAAGTCTCCAATCGTCCCATGAGGCTAGTTTACTCGACAGTTAAGCGACACCGGGCTTGACCGCCAGGATCCTCAGCCGCCGGTAGTCGGCGTACCAGACGCCCTCCTGCTTGAGCTGAGGCTCCAGCCGGCGTTCGATCTCGGCTAGAACCCGCTCGAGGTCATCGTGGGGAACTCCGGCAACCATCGATGCGCCGAACTGCAGGACCCAGTTCCGCATGCCCTCCTCGCCTTCGAGCGCCGTGGGCCGGTCGAAGAGGACCGCCTGCCGAACCTCGAGACCCTGCCCTTCCAGAATCGCGGCGTACTCGCCCACCGACGGGAAGTACCAGGGGTGGGCGACACTGGCGACGGACTCTATAGCGGCCGCCACAAGCCGCACGTTCCCGCTCCCTCCCATCTCCAGCGCGAGCCTTCCCCCCGGCCGAAGGGCGTGCGCCATGCACCGGGCTGCGTCCTTCGGAGGGTGGATCCAGTGGAGTGCGGCGTTCGAGAACACGGCGTCGAACGGAGCGTCGAAAGCGAAATCGGTCGCGCTCGCCAGGCGCCATTCGATCGCGGGGTGGTTCTCGCGAGCCGCCCGGATCATCTCGGGCGAGGCGTCGAGCCCCACCACCTCCGCCCCGGCATCCGCGATCGCCGCGGCCAGGTGCCCGGTGCCGCACCCGACGTCCAAGATCCGCTCGCCCGGCTGCGGCGCAAGCCAATCGAGCACCCCCTTGCCGTACTCGGTGACAAAGGAGTGCTTCTGGTCGTAGAGGCGGCTGTTCCAGTCCATCCGGGGCTACAGTCCCATGATTCGCTGCAGGAGCGCTTTCTGGGCGTGGAGCCGGTTCTCCGCCTGGTCCACGATCCGGCTCTGGGGCCCGTCGATCACGTCCTCGGTAACCTCGAATCCCCGCCGCGCCGGCAGGCAGTGGAGGAAGATCGCGTCCTTATCCGCCAGGTCCATCACCGGGCGGTTCACCTGGTAGTTCTGGAAGACCTTCAGCCGATGCTCCTGCTCGTGCTCGTCCCCCATCGAGACCCAAACGTCCGTATAGACCACCTTCGCCCCCGCGAGCCCCTCCTCGAGGTCCGTCGTCTGCGACAGGCCCTCGATCGGCTCCAGCCTGAAGTTCTCCGGCCCACAGATCGTCATCGGATAGCCGAGGCGGGTGGCGAGCTTCGCCAGCGACCGGGCCACGTTGTTCCCGTCGCCGACGTACGTGATCTTCACCTTGTCGGTGCCGAAGTTCTCCTGGACCGTCATCATGTCGGCGAGCGCCTGGCAAGGGTGTTCCCACTCCGTGAGCGCGTTGACCACCGGGACGTCGGCCCCGTCCGCCAACTCCAGCAGGTGCCGGTGCCAGTAGAGGCGGGCGACGATCACGCTGCACCACCGGGCGAGGTTGCTCGAAACGTCCCGGATCGGCTCG
>DASWVS010000119.1:0-2722 GCA_036401135.1 Fimbriimonas sp. | reverse complement strand
GGCCGGTTCGCGGTTGCCAGCCCCTGCATCGGCGGAGGTGAAGCGACGGCGATGCTCATCGAGGCCCTCTAGGCGCTTTCCCGAAGTGTATAGTTCCTCTGTGTCACCCGGCGAACGCTTGCAGGTCCTGTATGCCGATATCGACGCGATCAACAGCGCGATCTCCCTGATGAATTGGGACCGGCAGGTCCTCATGCCCGCCCAGGGCGCTGAGGCCAGGACGGCGCACGTCCAACGCCTGACCACGATGCGCCACGCGCTTTGGACGGGTGAGAATCTCCGACAAGCGGTGGAGGCCCTCGACCGGGACGGCTCGGACCCTGCCACCGTCCGCGTCTTGCGGCGGGAGATCGAGAATCAATCCAAGCTTCCGCTCGAGCTTGTGCAGGAGAAGGCGAGGGTCTCCTCCGACGCGTACGAAGTCTGGAAGACCGCCAAGGCTGAGAACAACTTCGCCGCCCTGCAGCCTTATCTTGCCGAGCTGTTCGACATCGCACGGTCGACGGCGGAGCTCCTGGGCTATCGGGACCACGTCTACGACCCCTTGATCGACCTCTTCGAGCAGGGCGCGCGCTATGAGGACGCGCGCCGGATGTTCGAAACGATCAAGGCTCCGATCGTGAGGCTTGTGCGGGAGATAGCCGAGAAGGGGCACACGATCGACGATGCCCTGCTGTACCATGACTGGGATCAGTCGAGGCTGCGAGATTTCGCGGAGGACGTGGCCAGAGAGATCGGCTTCGACTTCCATCGGGGGCGCCTCAACATCGCTCCGAACGCCTTCTGCACGCATCTGTCCGTCGACGACGTGCGGATGACGACGCGGCCCAGCGAGCACCTGAAAGGAATCCTCAGCTCCACGCTCCACGAGATGGGGCACGGTCTCTACGAGCAGGGCGTCTCGAAGAGCCTGGAGCGGACGCCGTTGGCGGGAGGTATCTCCCTGGCAGTCCATGAGAGCCAGAGCCGCCTTTGGGAAAACATCGCCGGCCGGAGCCGAGGGTTCTGGCGGTTCTTCTACCCGCGGCTGGAGCAGGCCTTCCCTCGCGTCGCTCCTCTCGGCCCGAACGGCTTCTACGCGGCGTACAGCAAGGTCGAGCCCTCCTTCATTCGGGTGGGTGCGGACGAACTCACCTACAACCTCCACATCCTTGTCAGGTTCGAGCTCGAGGTCGAGATCTTGACCCGGTCGCTCGATACAAAGGACCTGCCAGAGGCGTGGAACGCCAAATACTCGGAGTATCTGGGCATCACGCCTCCTTCGGACACGCTCGGCGTGCTTCAGGACGTGCATTGGTCGCGCGGCAGCGTCGGCTACTTCCCCACCTACGCCATGGGCAACCTGATCGGCGGCCAGATTTGGGCGGCGCTCCAATCCGACCTGGGAGACGCGCACCGGCTGATGGCGCACGGAGAGTTCGCGCCGATCCTCGATTGGCTCACAGAAAAGGTCTATCGGCATGGGAAGACCTTTGAGCCGAGGGAGCTCGTGCGGGCGGTTACCGGCTCGGAGATGCAGGCGGACGCGTGGCTGGCCTACACCGATGAGAAGTACCGGGACCTGTACGGCCTCTAGGTCCCGGTAGGGCCGCGGCTAGCGGGTCTCGCGAACGATGTCGCCGGGCTTGAACCCTTCCCCCTCCACGACGACGGCGATCGCAAGCTTCTTCTCGACCTCGATCACCTTCAGGGACCCGGCCCGCGCGGTTCGAACCCCGAGAATCTCGCCGGTCTCGGGATCTTTGATCGTCCGCGAAACTCGCATGACCTCGAACACGTCGCCGACCCTGACGCCGAGGTCGGAACCTGCGTTCAGCGTGATCTCTTTCGACTCCTCGTCATAATCCGCGACGCGCGCCGACCAAGGCTGCTTGTCCAGGTTCAGGACGATCTTATGGACCGCGACGTCGATCGCCTTGCTGACCGCGGATCCCAGGGGGCTCTTTTCGAAGGTGGCGAAGTCGGCGAACGCGACCCGGTTGTTACCCGAAAATTGGAAACTCGACGACGACGCCTTTCCGGCCGCCTCTTCGGCGGCGATCAGCTCGCTCGTGTCCACGTTGAAGATCCGCACGTTGATCCCGCACTGGGCTTCCGCGACGCCGCCCCCGATGCGGCCGATTCCGCCGATGTTCACCCCCGCGCCGGTGCCGCGTCGCGCCAGGGTGAAGTCGATCATCTTGGGGCGTACGAGCGCCTGAGCCGGCACGATGGTGCCTCTTTGGGAGGTGCCGGTGTTCTCCTCCTTGATCGCCTTCTCCTGCTGGATCGCTTCCATCGCCTCGCGCTCGAGAACGACGAAGCGCCCCGTATCCAGCAGGCGCTTTGCCAGCTTCTCGTTGATCGCGTCCCGGAACTGCACGGGAACCATCCAGTTGTCGATCCGGTCGCTCCCGCCCCAATCCATCGGCGCGACGGCGATCCGCATCTTGAGTCGCTTCTCCCCCGTCTGTGCATGGAGGGGAGCGACGGCGGCCACAGCAAGGGCTGTCAGAACAAGACCACGAGCAAACATGAGCCTATTGTAGTGGCTTTCGGCCCGTGCGGATAGGCTGTTTGTCACACTTGCTGCGTTCGTGCCGGCTCCCGGAACTGCTCGACGTGCCGGAGGCAGCACGCCCGGACCCTGGCACGGATCCGCCCGATGTACGCGGCCCGCTCGGTCACGCCAATCGCGCCGCGCGCGTCGAGGAGGTTGAAGACGTGCGAGCACTTGAGCGCC
>DASWVS010000118.1:0-1995 GCA_036401135.1 Fimbriimonas sp. | reverse complement strand
GTTTACCACAGCCCGAGGGGTTCTGGGACGATGCGGCCTCAGCGAAGCGATTTACTCAGTTCAGGGCTTTTCGATGGCGCCACGGAACACCCTGTCCGTGCCGAGGACCTCCACGACGCTCACCGGCTTGACCGGTTCCCGGCTCCCTTTCTCGTAGGTGATCTTGCCCGTGACCCCCTGGTGGTTCCGGGTGGAGGCGATCGCATCGCGGAGCGATCGGCTTCCACGCCGCATCTGGGCGTCGGCGATGACCCTCAGCGTATCGTAGGCGAGGGCGGCGGACGCCGATTCGGGCTTCCTCTTGAAGCGAGCGGTATAGGCCTTCACAAAGGCGTTCACTCGCGGTTCCGGGCTGTCGTACGCAACGTGGGTCGTGTAGAAGACCTTGAATCCGGCGAACCCGGCTTTCTGGTCGAGGGCGGGCGTGTCCCAGCCGTCGCCGGACAGGATCGGGCCTTCGAACCCGTTCTGGCGCAGGCGCTTGATCGTCCCGCCCGCGTCTTCGGGAAGAGTCGCCGCATAGACGGACTCGGACCCGAATCGGAGCGGTTCCGCCCGCCCGGGTTCGGGGTCGTTGATCGTGAGCAGCCATCTGCCGCCCTGCTCGACGAAAGCCCGGGGGAACGCCTTGGCGATGGTCCTGGTGTAGGACCAACGAGGGTCGGCGAGCACCGACGTCGTCTGGATCGAGAGGACGTCCCGGGCGAACACCGCCATCGCGCGGGCCTGGTCGTCGTCGCTGTAGCACGCGGTGAAGCAGTAGCTGCCCAACGTCTTCGTCAAGCCCGTCAGCGTCGCGCCGGAACTCACGAACGGGATCCGCCTCGTCTGGGCGATCTTGCCGACGGCGAGGGCGTAGTCGCTGTCGTAGAGGCCGGCGATCGCGTCGACCTTGCGTTTTCGCAGGAGGTTCCTCAGGGCGTTCGACATGGTCGAGACCTTGCTCTGGCCGTCGACCGGGTGGAGCATGATCTTGATCCTCCCGCCCCGGTTCAGCTCCTCCGCCGCCAGCTTCATCCCGTAGTAGCCCGGCTGGTCCACCGACTGCATGGCGCCGGTCAGGTTGAACGCCGCGGCCACGTGCAGGGTCGGCGGAGCCGGCGCGACCACGGTCGTCGCGAGGATCGAGAGGGCGAAGGCCATGGAGCACATGCTATCCGTTCTGCACGGGCGATGCAAGGGCTCGCCCTCCCGCCGACGATTCTGGGTACCTTCGAGCCCATGAGCCTCCCGATCGAGGATTTGACGCCGCGACAGATCGTTGCCGAGTTGGACAAGTACATCGTCGGCCAGAACGCCGCCAAGAAGGCGGTGGCGGTCGCCCTGCGAAACCGGTACCGCCGGCAGCAGCTGCCGCCGCAGGAGCGCGACGACGTCATGCCGAAGAACATCCTCATGATCGGTCCGACCGGCGTCGGCAAGACGGAGATCGCGCGCCGCCTGGCACAGCTCGCGCGCGCTCCTTTCATCAAGGTGGAGGCGACGAAGTTCACCGAGGTCGGCTACGTCGGCCGCGACGTGGAGTCGATGGTGCGGGACCTCGTGGCGACGGCGGTCCGCCTCGTCGAGTCGGAGCGGTTCGAGGAGGTCCGGGCGGAAGCCGAGGAAGCCGCGCTCGAGCGCCTGATCGACCTGCTGGACGAGGAGCCGCCCCAGTGGCAGCCTCGGCGGAACCCCCACCCCGCCTTCTCCCCCTTCCAGGACGAGTTCCAGCAGGAAGAGGAGGAGATGGATTTCGAGGCGCTCGAAAAGGCCCGCGAGGAGCGCCGAGCGCAGATTCGAGCGGAGATCGAGAGCGGACGGCGCGAGCGCGACATGGTGGAGCTCGAGGTGGAAGAAGCGGCGAACCCGTTCCTCCAGGTCTTCACGCCCGGCGGCATCGAGGAGATGGGGCTCGACGGCATGAACCTGGGCGGGATGGGGGGCACCCGCCGGAGGGTGCGACGGGCGCCCGTGGTCGAAGCGCGCGAGCTTCTGGTCGAGCAGGAGGCGCAG
>DASWVS010000117.1:0-1674 GCA_036401135.1 Fimbriimonas sp. | reverse complement strand
CGGACAAGCGCCACTTGCACCATACTCTTCTGGGCAAGGGGTTAAGCCAGCGCCAGACGGTGTGGGTCATGTATGCCATGGCCGCCGCCCTCTGTGCCGTCGCTCTCCTCGTCATCAAGAGCAATGGCTAGATTTGAGGATAAGCGATCCCTCGTCGGGGTCGAGCGGTGGTCCGGTGGGTAGGCCGATCGTCTTCTGCATCGTCGGCACCCGGCCGGAGGCGGTCAAGATGGCCCCGGTCGTGCTCGAGCTTCGCAAAAGGCAGGAGGTCGAGACGATCCTCGTTTCAACGGGCCAGCATCGAGAAATCCTGCTTTCTGCGCTCGGGACGTTCGGGCTGTCGCCGGATCGCGATCTGGCGATCATGCAGCACGGCCAGACCCTGGAGCAGATCACGAGCCGGGCCCTGGAGGGGCTGTCGCACCTGACCGAGGAGCTGCGGCCGTCGATGATTGTGGCGCAGGGCGATACGACCACGACGTTCGTCGCTTCGCTGCTCGCCTTCTATCGGCGGATACCGTTCGCCCATGTCGAGGCGGGCTTGCGCACGGACACGATCGACGATCCCTTTCCCGAAGAGTTCAATCGCCGCGCCACCGGGCTGGTCGCGTCGTTGCACTTCCCGCCGACCGAGTGGGCACGCGACAACCTGCTGCGCGAAGGCAAGGATCCCGGACGAATCTTCGTCACCGGCAACACCGGCATCGACGCGGTGCTGAAGGCGGGGGCCGAGATCCAGGAAGAGTGGTATCCGGAACATCGCGGCCGGGTCGTCACCATGACCACGCACCGGCGCGAGAACTGGGGTGATCCTCAGAGACGGATCGCCAAGGCGGCGCGGACGATCGTCGAGTGGTTCGAGGACGTGCTCCTCGTCGTCGCGCTCCACCCGAACCCGAGCGTGCGGGAGACGATCGCTCCCATTCTTCAGGGCCACGAGCGGGTGAGGCTGATCGAGCCCCCCGAGTACGGACGCTTCGTCAAACTGATGCAGCGGTCCTCCCTGATGCTGTCCGATTCGGGCGGCGTCCAGGAAGAAGCGCCTGCGTTCGGCGTGCCCGTGCTCGTCATGCGCGAGACTACCGAAAGGCCGGAGGGCGTCACCGCGGGAACAGCCAGGCTGGTCGGGTCCAACGAAAAGGAGATCGTCGATCAGGCGACGGAGCTTTTGAGCGACTCCTCCGCCTACGCGCGAATGGCGAACGCCGTCAGCCCGTACGGCGACGGGAAGGCCGCGGAAAGAATCCGATACGTGATCCTGCGGGAACTGGGCATCCCGGGTCCCGAGGTGCCGATGTGGACCTGATCCAAGCTGTCGTTTTCGGCGTGATCCAGGGTCTCACGGAGTGGCTTCCGATCAGCAGCACAGCCCATCTGCGGTTCATCCCGGCATTGCTCGGCTGGCGAGATCCCGGCGCCGCCTTTACCGCCACGATCCAGCTGGGAACGATCCTCGCCGTCGTCATCTTCTTCTGGCGGGACCTGAGCCAGGCAGTCGCCGCGTGGGCGCGCTCGATCACGGACAGAAGGGCGCGCGAGTCGCGCGAAGCCAAGATTGGGTGGGGCGCCTTCTGGGGCACGCTGCCGATCATCGCGGTGGGGCTGCTGCTTCGGGACCACATCGAATCGACCTTTCGCTCGCTCTATGTCGTGGCGGGAGCGCTGATCCTGTTC
>DASWVS010000116.1:0-12224 GCA_036401135.1 Fimbriimonas sp. | reverse complement strand
GAGGCCGCCGGCGGCCATGTTCCGCCACACCGCGACCGAGCAGGTCCCGCAGCAGAACCCGCCGTCGTTTTGGGGATGCGAGAGGTGCCGTTCCATCGCCTTCGTCGTCCCCTCGATCGCACGATCGACGCATTCGTCGTCCACCTCGAGCTTGATGAGGGTGCGGCAGGCCTCCTCCCCCAGCACGTGCCGGACGCCTGCGCCGCTCCGCACGATCTCTCCGGTGAACAGGCGGAAACCCTGCTCGCAGTCCTTGGCGGTCGGGGCGATCATCTCCGGCTCGTAGGCTCCCGCCATCCGGGCGCGCGTCGCGATCCATTCGGCGGCAGCCTCCCTCGTCGCCAAGTCCATTTTCTCGCCGAAGAAGAGCGCCTCGTTGATCGTATCGACCGTCTTACCGAGGCTGTCCGCGTAGATCAGTCGCATGACTTAACGCTACATCTTTCGCCTGCAAAAAGCAATATGTTGCCTTCAGCGCCGACGTCCCGCTTTTCCCGGACCCCGACATGCTCATGTACACTTATCCGCAACGCGGTGCCCTGCGGCAACGCATACCTGAATGTGATGTCGGCAACCCAAGCCCCCGAGGCGACCCCGGTCAAGCGGCCCGCAGTCATCAAAATGCCGGCGGTTTGGCGGTTGCTCATCATCGCTCTGCTCGCGGAGATCGGCTACGGCGTGCTGAACATCTCCACCATGCCGGTGTACCTCGCGGGGTTGCCTCAGCCGGGAGGGGACGCCATCTTCCCGAACGGGAGGGGCATGGGCACTTCGGTCGTCGGAATCGTCCTTGTGGCGTTCCTCCTCAGCGAGGCGATCTTCAAGAGCCCGATGGGGACGCTGGCGGACCGGTACGGCCACAAGCGGCTGATGCTTCTGGGGCCGGCGATCACTGCGGTCACGTCGCTGCTCTCGCTCGTGGTTCCGCACGGCGCGGGCGGTTGGGAGGTGCTGGCCTTCGTCGTCCTGCGAGTTTTCGACGGGATCGGAGCGGCGATGCTCTGGCCCGCGGCCTTCGCCCTGATGGGCAACTCGGTCGAGGACACCGAGCGTCAGCAGGCGATGTCGCTGCTGAACCTTTGCTATATGCTCGGGATCGCTGTCGCGCCGCTGAGCGGCGGGATCGTGAACGACCTGAGCGGTGTTCGATGGGCGGGCCTGGTGCTCGCCAGCGTGCTGTTCGCCGTGGTCTCCGTCGCGGTCTGGTTCCTGATCCCGGGCAGGGAGCCCCACGAGAAGGTCAAGGCCGCCGAGCAGCACGCCGAGGCCGGGTTCGCCGATTTCCTGAACTCGATGCGCCAGATCCCCAGCTACCTCGTCCTGGCGATCGTGGTCTTCGCCGGGATCGGCTTCCCCATGGCGATCATCAAGATCTTCGCCCAGGACGAGTTCGCGATGAGCGAGTCGAAGTTCGGCATGCTCGTCTTCCCGGCGGCGCTCGCGATGGCGATCTTCAGCGTCCCGCTTTCGAAGTTCGGCGAGAGGATCGGGAAGGCGAGGGCGGTGCACTGGGGCATCGGTCTGTGCGCGGCCGGCCTTATCTTCATCTCGCTGGGCGCTTTCGTGCCCCTCCTCCGGATGCCTTGGGCGCTCGCCCTCGGCGGCATTCCCCTCGGAATCGGATTCCTGCTGGCGATCCCCGCCTGGATGGCGAGCGTGTCCGATATCGACCCGGCCCGGAGAGGGGCGAACATCGGGGCCGTCATGACCGCCCAGGGCATCGGCGCGATCATCGGGGCGCCCATCGGCTCGGCGCTCTACGGGCAGTCGATCGGTGGGCGGATCTTCGAGTCTTTTCCCAGCCTACAGCCTCACCTCGCCCATTACTCGCCGTTCATCGGCTGCGCCGCATGCGTCTTCACCGGCTGGCTCCTCAGCCTGAGGCTGCTTCAGGACCCCCGGTAGGCAGCGGCTCCTTCCGCATTTTCGATCGTGCGAACGAATCGCGGAACGTCTGTTGGCGAGGCAAAGTCCCACGCATGGGAGGCAAGCGGATGGATTTGACTTCGAGTAGTGAAACGGGCGTCGATCTGAGTGGCCGACGCCTTATCGCTGCCCTTTTCCGCGAAACGGAACACGCCAGGGCGGCGGTCGACGATCTGAAGCAAAACGGGTTTTCCGATCACGACATCGGATTCGTCTATCGGGACGACGAGGGATCCGCCGACACTTCGTCGGTGGTGGGCGAAAGCGCCGCCACGGGCGCGGTCGGGGGCGGCATCGTCGGAGGCATCCTCGGCGCCGTCCTTGGCGCTACCGCCCTGGCCATTCCCGGCTTTGGCCCGGTCGTCGCAGCGGGCATCTTCACCGCAGCCGCCACCGGCGCCGGCATCGGCGCCGTGGGCGGAGGGCTTTTGGGAACGCTCGTGGGGATGGGTTTTTCGAAGGCCGAAGCCGAGCGGCTTCACGAGGGGATTGCCGCCGGCTACACCCTGGTTTCCGTCAACGCGCTTGGGCGCACCGAACAGGCAAGGGAGATCCTTGCGCGCCACGGGGGCGACCTCGGTCCTGCCGCCCTCGAAGACGTCGTGCCTCTCGACGAGGCAGAGGGCCGTGCCGAGTTACTTTAAGTTAAAGGAGAGAAACATGAAATCGATGCAAGAGCTTGTGATCGACACGCTCAAGGACACCTACAACGCCGAGAAACAGATTCTGAAGGCCTTGCCGAAGATGGAAAAGGCGGCGACGCATCCGAAGCTCAAGGAGATGTTCCGAAAGCACCTGGTCCAGACCGAGGACCACGTCAAGCGGCTCGAAGAAGCAGCCAAGATGCTGAAGACCAAGCCGACGGGCAAGGTCTGCAAGGGAATGCAGGGCCTGATCGAGGAGGGCGAGGAAGCGATCAAGGAGTTCGCGGGCAACGAGGTCGGCGACGCCGCGTTGATCGTGGCCGCGCAGAAGGTCGAGCACTACGAGATCGGCGCCTACGGCACGATCATCACCTGGTGCGAGCAGATGGGCCTCCAGGAGGTGGCGAACGCCCTCAAGCCGACGCTGAACGACGAGGAGACGACCGACAAGATGCTCACCGACGTCGCCGAGGGAGAGATCAACCGGAAGGCGATCGCCATGCCCGCGCCCGAGAAGGCGAAGGCTCCGGCCAAGAAGAGCACGAGCAACTCGACGCCGCGAGGCAAAGTTTCGGTCAGGTAGAGCCTGACCCAAAGCTCATGTACGAGGGATCCGACCGAAGGCCGGATCCCTCGCTCGCAAAGAAAGGGCTCACGGGTCCTTCTCCCAGTGGGAGAAGGGTTGGGATGAGGGTTCGTCTGCCCGAGACTCCCGCCAACGCCAACTTTCTTCCAGATCCCCGTCAGGAACCGGCCTCGGCCCGTTCCATCTTTTCCGGCGCGCTCACGCCCAGCAAGTCGAACGTGGCCTTCAAGGCGACCTTGGTTGCCTCACACAGAGCGAGCCTCGCCTGCGTCAGGTCCGGCTGGTCCGGCTGGATCACCCGGCAGGCGTCGTAAAAGTGGTGGTACGACCGAGCCAACTCCACCGCATAGGTCGTCAGCCGGTGCACGCCGTAGTCCTCCGCGCACCGCGCGACCTCCATCGGGAGGTCGAGGATCTTCTTGATGAGCGCCGTTTCCCTAGGGTGGGTCAGAGCCCTCAAGCGCTGAGGCGTCGAGGCATCCGGGACGAACCGTGCCGGAAGTCTGCCGATGTCCGGTACAGGGCCGCCCGTTTCGAGACTCGATGCCTGCAAAGCTTTTCTTAGCTGGAGGCGGTCCGGGTCCTCTTCGACGGGAAGCAGTCCGGAATCCTGGGCACGCGCGAGCACGCTGCAGATCCGGGCATGGGCGTACTGCGCGTAGAACACCGGGTTTTCGTCGCTCTGCTTCGTGGCGAGGTCGATGTCGAAGTCCAGGTGGGTGTCGTGGCTCCGGGTCAGATAGAAGAAGCGGGACACGTCGCGCCCAATCCGCTGCTGCTCGGCCCGGTCCGCGTTCGGCGCCATTTTTTGCCCGAGCTCATTGACCAGGTCCCGTAGCTCGTAGATGTTGCCGTCCCGCTTCCGCATCGGGGCGGGCTTGCCGTCCTTGAGGAATCGGACGATCTGGAAGATCACCACTTCGAGCCTGTCCTCGGCCTCCGCTTGCGCGGCGCGGCAGGCGTCGCGCTCTTCGGGC
Source organism: Fimbriimonas sp. (assembly GCA_036401135.1). Classification (GTDB taxonomy): domain Bacteria; phylum Armatimonadota; class Fimbriimonadia; order Fimbriimonadales; family Fimbriimonadaceae; genus Fimbriimonas. The sequence goes on along the minus strand of DASWVS010000116.1, from coordinate 8,091 downwards.
GAGCGGAAGATGGCGGACTCGACTTCGTCGAGGGGCGTTCCTGGGGCGGGGTGCGGGGCGTGCGGCGATTCGAGCAAGGCGGCCAGCACCGCGTGCAGCCGCCCGATATAGCCGTGGTGGTCGGGTCCGAGGATCGTGATCAGCTTGTCCGCGTTCGGAGGCCGGTTGAACTTGTCGGCGTGGTACGCCACGTCCGAGGCGATGTAGGTCAGCCGCCCGTCCTTCCGCCTGAGCACCCGGTCCATGTCGTCCCCGAACTTGGTCGATCGAAGCCACAGGGTCGAGGTGTTGGCGGCTGGCGGCTGGCTGTCGGCGGCATCGGTGCCGAACTCGTCGTCGACCTCCTCGTTCGGCTGGTCGACCCGTTCGACGGAGTCGATCTTGCCGCCCTTGCCCAGCTTGAGAACCGTTCGGTACGCCTCCTCATCGGCGACGCCCTTCTCCGCCAGCTCTTGGATCCGTCGCGCCACCTCGCCCCGGTCGTGCAGCGACTGCTCGCTGAACCAGGTGTCGAACTCCACGCCGAAGATGCCCAGGTCTCCGCGCTGTCGGGCGATCATCATCGCCTCGCTGAGCATCCGGATCGGCTCGGATCCCGGCGATCGAAGGGCGAAGGACAGAGGGAGGAGTCGGACCTCGAACTGGTTTTCGCCTTCGCTCAAAGCCACCAGATGCTCGTACGCCGGGCCGACCTTGGCCTCTCGCGGCCGAAGGGCATAGATGCGCCAGCCGTCGATTGTGATCGCCTCGAACCGCTCTGTCGCCAACTGCCGGAGCGGCTCCCACAGGTTTCCGGGAACCGTCAACGCCTTGACCTCGGCCGAGGCTTCGCCATAGAGGACGTCGAAGGAACCGCTGGAGCCGCCGGTCCCTGTCTCCGGGCTCTTGGATCGGATCAGCACTCGGGAATGGCCAAAGCCGCGTGCTTGGTCGAGGATGACCATCCAGAGCCGGAGGATCGGCTCCTGCCAGTCGTCCCATTTCGGACCCTGAGGGACCAGCCACTGCAGCCACTTCGGAAGGTTCAGCGCCTGATGCCCCTTCGCCGGGAACTCCGGATCGGGAAGCAGCCTGTTGATCGGGACTTGGGATAGATCCGCACGCAGCAGCTCCTTCGATTCCCGCACCACCTTGGCCACGTCGGCGACGTACTCGCCCTTGTAACCCTTCTCGGGCACATCCCGGCCTTCGGCGAGCGCCATCACCGATTCGGCGAACAGCCGCATCTGCTCGGAGTTCACGCCGTCGTTGATGTAGTACTCGCGGTGCACCTCGTTGCCGGCGGCTTCGAGCACGTTCGCGAGGGTGCTGCCGAACGCCGCGCCGCGACCGGAGCCGATGGTGATCGGGCCGTTCGGGTTCACCGAAACGAACTCGATATTGATCTTCTGGGGAGTCGAGGCGGTGCGTCCGTCCGGACGCGACAATTCCGTGCCTCGTTCGAGCACCCGTCCCACGAAACCGGCGACGTACTTCGGGTTCAGCCGCAGATTGACGAACCCGGGTCCGGCGACCTCGACCGCGTCGAGGGGGTGTTCGGGGGCGTCCGGTTCCATTGCCCAGCGCCCGTCGCCCAGCGTCTCCCGCAGCATCTCCCCGATCTGCCTCGGCGGCACTCCCACCCTCTTCGTCGCGGCGAGGGCGAAGTTGCAGGCGTAGTCGCCGTGATCGAGGGTCTTCGTGTCGCTGATCTCGACCGGCACTTCCAGCGCCGAATCGGGCAGTCGCCCGGAGTCTACGAGCCGTCCCACCGAGGCCTCCACCAGTCTTTGAAGTTCGTCGCGCAGCAAGAGGCGAGTTTACTTGGTCGGGGCCGATCGGGCGCCCGGGGTATACTCCGACCCATACAAGCCGAATCCGAGATTCATCGGAGCGGGGGAACCTTCCGAAAGGGGCGCATCGCGGTCGATCGCGTAGAGCACTCTAAAGCTCGAGCCCGTCAGCTAACCCCGTAGGCGAGTTTAGAGGATGCCGGCGTCGGATCGGCGACACCGGTCCTCCCAGGTGATGGTCCTTGGAGGTGTAAGGATTGTTGGTAAGTGAGTATCGGATCCGGCAGGAGTTGTCCGCCATTGAAAAGTCGGCGACCAGCCCCATGCGCCGGGCCAGAAAGATCGTGCGGCTCTCTCGGTACGTCGCCAAAGGCGCGGCCCGAATGTCCCAACTAAGCGACTGGTATATCCACGTCGGCGAACTCGGCAGGGCGGCGAGGTTCCAGAAGGCGGCGCACCGCCTGATCGACCTCCACGACGAGATCCGCCGGCGGGCGCGCGCCGCGCTGCAGAACGACCGGATGCCGTCGTGCCTGAACGGGTTGGAAGCCCCCCGCTATAGCCCGGACGCGTTCGCCCGGTAGTCCCAGTGGGCTCGCGGCGGGAACAACCCGGCTTCGCGCCGCGTTGATTACTAGCGTGAACACCCTGAAGACCGGGATCTTGCTGGCCGCCATCGGCGGGCTTGCAGTCGCGATCGGCGGTTATTTCTTCGGACAGAACGGCGCGGTGATCGCGCTCGTGCTCGCCCTGGCGTTCCAGGCTCTCAGCCTGTTCCAAGGCCACAAGATGGCGATCGCCTTCGCGCGCGCCCAGGAACTGCCGCAAGGCACCATCCCCTGGCTCGAACAGGCGACCGACGAACTGAGCCGCAGGGCGGGAATCCCCTCGCCCAAGCTCTACCTCTCGCCCGATCCGCAGCCGAACGCCTTCGCCGCGGGGTGGAAGCCGGACGTGGCCGTCGTCTGCTTCAATCAGGGCCTGCTGGACTCGATGTCCCGGCGCGAGGTCACGGCCGTCCTGGCTCACGAGCTGGCCCACATCCGCAACCGCGACACGCTGACGATGACGGTCGCTGCGGCAGCCGCCTCGATGATCTCGTTCGTCGCCCAGATCGGCTGGTTCATCCCGCGCGGGGACGACTCCGACCGGAACCCGATCGTGGATCTCCTTATGTTCCTGGTGGCGCCGATCGCGGCCATGCTGATCCAGATGGCGGTTTCCCGGACCCGGGAATACGCGGCCGACCAAACTGCCGCCGAACTGATGGGCGATGCCCGGCCGATGATGGAAGCGCTCCAGACGCTGGGGATGGCGACGTCCCGCATTCCGAGCCGTACTGCGCAGCCGGCGACCGCTCACATGTACATCTCCCAGCCGCTCCACGGCGGTCTCATGTCGCTCTTCTCGACCCATCCGCCGCTCGAGTCGCGGATCCAGCGGCTTGCCAGCCTGACGCCGAGCCTCGCTGCCGCCTGAAAGGTCTGAGCCTTGGGCACAGCTCTGCCTTCCGCCGCCCGGCAGATGACGCCGGGCGGGCCTCTTCTTGCCGGTGCTGGCGGTAGGTTGGCCGGTGCGTGAGCGGGAAAGACGCTTCCTCCCTCCGAACGGCCGTGGCGTCCCGCGGCGTAGGAAAAACCGCTCCCGGACGATTCGGTGCCAACGCGTTCCCCTCGAACCAAACGGAGGAACCGAACCGTCTACTCAGCATCTCAAGAAACGTCTGTCAAGACCCGATCGCATCTTTGGGCCCTTTGGGCTAGAATGAGCGAGTCGTGGGGGCTGACCTCTCGAGATCCTGTCCGACTGGGTGAATTAACAATACTATGGCGATGCCGCGCGTACCGATGGTGCAGTTCCTCATGCAGAAGGGGTTCCTGAAGCAGGACCAGTTCGAGGAGGCACAGAAAGTTTCGCAACAAACGGGACAGCCCCTCGACCGGGTTCTAATCCAACTGAACTTCGTGGGCGAACGCGAGGTGCTCCAAGGCAAGGCTCAGGAACGTGGTTTGGCCTTTGCCGACCTCGACCGGGTCCAGATCGACTCGGGAGCGCTGAACGTTGTGCGCGAGCAGATCGTCAAGCAGCACAACGCGATCCCCGTGCGCAAGGACGGCCAGAACCTCTGGGTCGCGATGACCAACCCCGACAACCTGGCGGCGCTCGACGACATCCGGATCGCCTCGGGCCTGAGGGTGATTCCGGTGATGGCGGTGCCGGGAGCGATCGAGGACGCCATCAAGAAGTATTACGGCAGCGGTCCCACCGCCGGCGGACCCGCCCCCGGCGGCCCTGGCAGCAACACTCCCGCGGCGGCAACCCCCACGGTGCCGGTGCAGAACCAGGACGTTCGGGGCGATCTGAGGCGCGCCTTGGCGGAAGCGGGCGTGGACCGACGCATCGTCGACGAGGACCAGAGCGACACCGACGCCGAGAAGATGGCGGACCAGGCACCCATCATCCGCCTCGCCAACGCCCTCATCCAGCAGGCGATCATGGACCGCGCGTCGGACATCCACGTCGAGCCCCAGCAGCGCTCCGTCCGCGTCCGGTACCGCATCGACGGCGTGTTGATGGAGGCGATGACGGTTCCCCGGAACCTCATGGCGCCCCTCATCAGCCGCCTGAAGATCATGGCGGAGATGAACATCGCGGAGCGGCGCATCCCCCAGGACGGACGTATTGAGATCCGGTCGGAAGGAAAGGAGTACGACCTCCGCGTCAGCTCGATCCCGACCCCCTTCGGCGAAAAGATCGTCATGCGAATTCTCGACAAGTCGAGCGTCATGATCGGCTTGCAGAAGATCGGGTTCACCGAGGAGAACCAGGCGATCATCGAGGAGCTGGTCAGCCAGCCGAACGGCATGTTCCTCTGCACGGGGCCCACCGGTTCAGGCAAGACGACGACGCTCTATTCGGTGCTCCACAAGCTCAACACGATCGGCGTGAACATCACCACCGCCGAGGACCCGATCGAGTACCAGCTGAACGGGATCGCCCAGGTGCAGATGAACCGCAAGGCGGGTCTGACCTTTGCGACCGCCCTCCGATCCTTCCTTCGACAGGACCCGGACATCATCATGGTCGGAGAGATCCGCGACCTGGAAACCGCCGAGATCGCGATCGAAGCGGCGCTTACCGGCCACTTGGTGCTTTCGACGCTCCACACGAACGACGCGCCTTCCGCCACCCTCCGTATGATCGATATGGGCATCGAGCCCTACCTGATCGCGGCGACGGTGATCGGCGTGCTCGCCCAGCGCCTCGCCCGGCGGATCGACTCCGAGAACCGCGAGACGTACGAGGTTCCCGCGATCGACCTCAAGAGGTTCGGTTTCGCCTTCGAGGACCCGGACGAGCTTGTCACCCTCTATCGGGGCGTTCCCGCCGAATCGAACCGCATGACCGGGTACAGAGGACGAACGGGCATCCACGAGCTGATGCGGATCAACAACGAGATCCAGGAGCTCGTCGTCCGGCGTGCGGCTCTGAACGACATCCGAGACGCGGCGAAGGCGAACGGAATGCACGAGCTCCGCGAGGACGGCCTTGGTAAGGTCCTTGCGGGGATCACCGACCCACAAGAAGTGATGCGCGTCGTCTTCACGGCGGGCCACGGATAGTTCAAGAACATGAGCAACAACCCCAACTTCCAGCGCCCCCCGATGCCGGGCCAACAGCCGAGCGGCATGACCGGCGGCTTGCAGAGCCCGCTCGGCCAGCCGCAGAACATCTTCCAGCCGGAAAAGCCCCAGGAGGAAGAGCACAAAGGGCCGCCGCAGTCCCTGGAAGACCTTCACATCGACGAACTGCTCCACATCGTCGTCGATAAGAACGCTTCCGACCTGCACATCTGCCAGGCGTCCCCGCCGGTGATCCGGATGGACGGCAAGCTCATCCGTCTGAACTACGAGCCGTTCAACCCCCAGGACACGCAGCGGATGATGTACGACATCCTTTCGGACGAGAACATCAACAAGTTCGAGACCACCCTCGAGCTGGACTTCTCTTACACCCTGCCGCGCCGGGCCCGTTTCCGCGTCAACATCTACCGCGACAAGGGCGCGGTGGCCGCGGCGTTCCGGTTGATCCCGCAGAAGATCCCGACCGTCGAGCAGCTGAACCTGCCGCCGATCCTCAAGCAGCTCTGCGAGAAGCCTCGAGGCCTGATCATCGTAACCGGCCCCACCGGCTCGGGCAAGTCGACGTCGCTCGCGGCGATGATCAACCACGTCAATTCGAACTTCGCCCACCACATCATCACCATCGAGGACCCGATCGAGTATCTGCACGAGCACAAGCAGAGCCTCATCAACCAGCGCGAGGTCGGCGCCGACACCAAGGCGTTCCTGAACGCCCTGCGCGCGAGCCTTCGCGAAGACCCGGACATCCTCCTCGTCGGTGAGATGCGCGACGTCGAAACGATCTCCCTCGCGGTCACTGCGGCGGAAACGGGGCACTTGGTCTTCGCCACCCTGCACACGAACAACGCCGCCGAATCCGTCGACCGTATGATCGACGTGTTCCCTCCCGGACAGCAGGAGCAGATCCGTGTCCAGCTCTCGAACAACCTCGTCGCGATCGTCTCGCAGCAGCTGATGAAACGGGCCAACGGGCCCGGCCGAATCCCCGCCAACGAGATCATGATCGCGTCGCCCGCGATCCGGAACCTCATTCGAGAGGCCAAGTCGCACCAGATCACGTCGATGATCCAGACCAGCGGCAACCAGGGCATGATCACGATGGACCAGAGCCTGCGAGACCTCTATCTGAAGGGATGGATCACGCTCGAGGATGCTCTGACCCGATGCCAGAACCCCGACGAATTGAAGAAGATGATCAATACCGCGCCGGCCGGAGGAACCGCCCCGGGACCGGGCGGGCCGCCGGTGAGAGGACGTTAAGGAGACGAAATGCCTGTATTCAGCTACACATTCCGTGACGCGGCAGGCGGGACCCAGAAAGGGACCGCGGATGCCGAGAGCGAAGAAGTCCTAAGAAAAAGGTTCGAAGAGCAAGGCCTGACGATCACCGAACTGACGATGATCAAGGCCCGCTCGCCGCGCGCCAAGACCTATGGCCGCGTCAAGCTCGGCCACCTCTCGATCTTCTGCCGCCAGTTCTCCACGATGGTCGACGCGGGCGTGTCGCTCGTGCGCTGCCTCGACGTCCTCGGTCAGCAGACTCAGGATCCGAAGCTCAAGAAGATCATCTCCGACATCGGCGAGCGCGTCGAGTCGGGCGAAAGCCTGTCCCGCGCCATGCAGCGCCACCCGAAGACGTTCAACAACCTCTTCATCGGTATGATCCGGGCTGGCGAGATCGGCGGCGTCCTCGAGGAAACCCTCCAGCGGCTCTCGATCTTCCTCGAGTCCGAGGTGACGCTGAAGCGCAAGGTGAAGTCGGCGATGACCTACCCGGTCCTTGTCGTCGTGTTCGCCTTCGGCATCACGTTCTTCCTCGTGTACTGGTTCGTCCCCCAGTTCATCGAGATCATCATCGGCCTAGGCATGAAGGCGGACGACCTTCCCGCGCCGACGAAGCTCCTGATGAACATTTCGGACGCGCTCCGATACAACTACATCTGGATCCTCGTCAGCATCGTCTCGATCGTCGTCGGCTACCGGCTCTTTACCAGCACGCGCTTCGGCCGTAGGGTCGCGGACCGGGTGAAGCTTAAAATTCCGGTCTTCGGCAAGCTTCACCACAAGATCTGCCTCGCCCGCTTCAGCCGAACGTTGGGCACGCTGCTAACCTCGGGCGTTCCCATCCTTCAGGCGATGGAGACCGTGTCCGGCACCGTCGGCAACACGATCATGTCGGACGCGCTCCTGGAAGCCCGCGCTCGAATTCGAGAGGGAGACCGGATCGGAGACCCTCTCGAGGCGTCGCGCCTCTTCCCGCCGATGGTCGTCCATATGATCAGTATCGGCGAGGAGTCGGGTTCGCTCGACTTCATGCTCCAGAAGATCGCCGACTTCTACGAGTCGGAGATCGAAGCCGCCCTGGCGTCGATGACGGCGGCCATCGAGCCGATCATGATCATCACGCTCGGCTTCATCGTCGGCTTCATCGTCATCTCGATGTTCATGCCGTTCGCCAACATTATCTCGAACCTGTCGGGAGGCGAAACCGGCGGCGGTGGCGGAGAGTAGCCGAGGAGGTGACGCCAGAAACGGGCGGGGGTTTCGACTCCCCGCCCGTTTTATCTTGGAAACACCTCGAACTCCGTCTCTCCCGTTTCCAGCATCCTGACGATGTAAGGCAGGCACGACCGGCATTGCGTCGCCGCGCCGAAGCGGGTCTGGGCGTCTTCCAC
>DASWVS010000115.1:0-2858 GCA_036401135.1 Fimbriimonas sp. | reverse complement strand
CATCCCCAAAGCTGAGTGATCGCGACACCCATCGCCGTCGCCAAAAAAGTCTGCAGGAAAGCGCCGGGGATGGCGATCTGCCGCACCCGCCAAAGATCCTTCAGAGAGAAGTGGAGGCCGACGCCGAACATCATAAAGACGACCCCCATCTCCGCCAGTTGGCCGATATCGCCGACATCGCCGACGAAACCGGGAGTAAAGGGGCTGATGACAAGTCCGGCCAGGAGGTAGCCGACAAGAGAAGGCATGCCTGCTTTGCGCGCGAAAAAACCGCCCACGAAGGCGACGACCAAGGCGACGGTTATGTCAATGAGAAGCGCAAGATTCTGATGCATACCTTTTGCGAACGATTGTTCGCCCATAGGCTACACCAGCACTCCTCCCCGCCGCTTAAGCCGCGAGGAGGAGTGCATGGCTTTCCTGTTCAATCTTCCGCACCGTCTTCACCGCCCGAGCGAGGTGCTAGCAATAGGGACCGTCCCAGAACGTCGGTCGCTGCGACTCCTTCCGATAGCGGAAGTCCCGGCAGGAGCACCAGACGAGACCCGTGCGGGGATTCGCCCTCAACCGGTACGAGCGCCCCTTTCTGCGGCTGAACGACCGGGCCTTGAACAGGTACGAGCCGTCGCCGAACGGCTCGAGCTGCAGCCGGAAAACACGCCTCCGGAGGGGCGGCTGCTTGCGCCTCTCGGAGGGCTCGAAGGGCAGGCTGAGCTGCAGTTCTCGTCTCACAGTCTTTTCTACGTAATAGTAGACATAAAAAACACGTTTTCCACCAGATTTCCACGTATAATTAGATTCAACAGCGACATATTCCGAGCGTATCAGACGTAGGAATACTAGGTTTCGTCTACTATTTTTTAGAGACCCGGCGGAACCCTCGAAGACGGAGCCGAGAAAGCTCCCCGACCGAAACGATTTGAGAGGCAAGATGGCAGCGAACACCGCTGAGATTTTAAGACTGGCTCCGGCCCAGGAAACGCCGGAATGGGAGAGCAAGCTCGACCTCGTCAAGCGAACCGTCGCCGCCGGCGCGACCGGCGACGAGCTCGACCTGTTCTTCTACCAGGCACGCCGCACCGGGCTCGACCCGCTGGCGCGACAGATCTACTACGTCAAGCGAAAGGGCAAAGGCACGATCCAAGTCGGCATCGACGGTCTCCGCCTCATCGCCGACCGCACCGGCCAGTATGCCGGCAGCGACGACGCCGAGTTCCTCGGCACCACCGACGAGGGCTACCCCGCCAAGGCGAGGGTGACCGTCTACAAGATGGTGCAGGGCCAGCGATGCCCGTTCACCGCGACTGCGCGCTGGGACGAGTACTATCCCGGCCCCGACCAAGGCTTCCAGTGGCGCAAGATGCCCCACGCGATGCTCGCCAAATGCGCCGAGGCGCTCGCGCTCCGAAAGGCGTTCCCGGCGGACATGAGCGGGCTCTACGTGCACGAGGAGATGATGCAGGCGGACCGACCTGTCGAAGCGCCGGTCCTCGAAGGCCGGGACCTGAACGACGTGGCGGAAAAGGTCTTCGAATCGAACCCCGAACCCCGAGCGCCGAAAGCCGCGGCGGCTCCGGATGGAAAGGTCGCCTTCGGCTACGTCCCGGTCCGATGGCCGCTCGCGAAGATGTTCGCCGAGCCGATGACCGACAGCCAGCGCAAGATGATCGGGGCGAAGGCCTCCGAACGGACGATCCCGGAAGAGGATCTGGGCTCGGTGCGACGCCTGGTGCTGGAGGCTTACGGCCTGGCCGACGAGCCGACGAAAGCCTGCGCGAGCCTGTTCATCGACTGGCTCATCAACGCCGACGAGGAGCACCTCGACGCGGCCGTCCAGGCCGCCGAAGGCGCCGCCCAGGACAACGAGCCCCTCGAAGCCTAAGGCCAGAAGGGAGCGCGGACACTCATGTCCGCACAAGGCCGGCGGACACTCCTGTCCGCCGCCCACCTGCTAAAATCCCATCGATGCCGCGCACGCGCGTCTCGATCGAAGGCGATCGGTTTCTGATCGACGGCAAGCCGACCTTCGAAGGAACCCGGATCGAAGGCCTGCTCATGAACGCCCGGCTCGTCCAGGGCATCTTCGACGACCGGAACCCCGAGACCCGTCGCCTCTGGGACTACCCGGACGGCCCATGGGACCCCGAACGCAACACCCGCGAGTTCATCGCCGCGATGCCCGAGTGGCGCCGCCATGGGCTCGTCTCCTTCACCATCAACCTCCAGGGAGGGAGCCCGCAGGGTTACAGCCGCCACCAGCCATGGCGCAACTCGGCGATCACCCCTGACGGATCGCTGCGCGAGGAGAGCATAGGCCGGCTGCAGCGGATCCTCGACCGAGCGGACGAACTCGGCATGGTCCCCATCCTTGGGATCTTCTACTTCGGCCAGGAGCCGCACCTCGAAGGAGAGCGGGCAGTCGAGAAGGCCGTGGCCAACGCGGTGGAGTGGGTGCGGAAGCACGGCTACCGGAACGTGCTGGTCGAAATCGCCAACGAGTGCGACATCGACGACTATCGGTCCGAGATCCTAAAGCCCGCCCGCGCGCACGAACTGATCGAGTTCGTCCGGTCGCACGGCCTTCTCGCCGGCACCAGCCTGAAAGGCGGCTCGATCCCGCCCGATAATGTAATCGCCGCGAGCGACTTCGTCCTTCTCCACGGCAACGGAGTCGGCCCCTGCGACGAGATCGCGCGCATGGTCGACAAAGTGCGAAGGAGCCCGGCTTACCGGGATCAGCCGATCCTCTTCAACGAGGACGACCACTTCGACTTCGACCAGCCTCAGAACCATTTGCTGGCCGCCGTCGAGAGAGGCGCGGGTTGGGGCTACTTCGACTACCGGATGGGCGGAGAAGG
>DASWVS010000114.1:0-5243 GCA_036401135.1 Fimbriimonas sp. | reverse complement strand
GGTCATGACTCTCTTCGCTCTTCTTTCGCTGGCCTGTTACGCGCGCTACGAGCGGATCGGGGCGGAGCGAAAGGCGCCCCCGGATCCCGGCCCGTTGGACCCGCCGGCAACGAAGAGCGCTGTTTCCGAGCGAGCGCGCTGCAAGCACGCCTGGGTCTGGGCGACAGGCTCCGTCGCGGGCCTTTGGTTGGCGCTGGGAAGCTACGAACAGGCGGTGATGCTGCCGGCGGCGCTGTTGGGAACCGCGCTGACCATGAGGTTTCAGCGCTACCGGCCACGGTATGGCTGGCAGTTCGTCTTTTGGCTGAGCCTCGCCGGCTACCTCTATCTTCGGCACGCTCTTCTGCCGAGCGAGGTCTCCGGCTATCAGGAGCAGCAGCTCCGTAGCGGCTACGGAGGGATCTGGCTCTCGCTCACCGAGTACATCCTGCCCGTCCTGGGTTCGGTCCTTTCCCTGGTCGCAACCGCCTCGCTGGGCATCGCGATGCTTGTGACGCCGGTGCCGTGGTCGTTCCTGTATCAAGTCCTCCAGCAGGCGACGACCTTCTACCAGGCGCGTCGCCGGTGGGTCTTCGCTCTGGCAGGGTGGCTTCTGTCGATCCTGGCGTTCCTGCCCATGGCATGGCTCCAGGAATTCGACCACTACCACTACTGGCCGATGGCGCTCCGAGCCCTGCTCGTGGCGGCACTGGTGTTGGTGGCGAAGGATCTTGCGGCTATCGCGTGGTCGCGCCCAGCTCTGCAAGCGCCGCCACGACCGACTCCCGCACCTGGTTCGCTTCCTCGTCGGTAAACGTCGAGTCCGGCTTGCGCAGCTGAAGGGCGATCCCCAGCGCGTGCTTGCCTTCGGGCAGCCCTTTACCCTCATAGACGTCGAACAGCCAGTGCCGCTCCAGGAACGGACCGGCGGCCTCCACGACCGATCGCTCCAACTGCCGATAGGGCATGGACTTGTCGGCAAGGATCGAGATGTCGCGTCTGACGGAGGGGTGGCGGCTCAGCGCGCGCAGATGGAGTTCGCTTCCGGCGGACGCAAGCGCCGCGTCGAGGTCCAGTTCGGCGAGGACGGTACCGGGCGGGATCGAAAGATCGCGCGCCACGTCCGGATGGATCTGTCCCAAAACGCCCGCCACCGAGCCTCCGACAAGGAACTGTGCCTGCCGAGTCGGGTGGAACCGGTCGTCGGCCCTCTTCGGGGCGGCCAAATCCAAAGCAACTCCCACCCTGCCGAGGGCAGCTTCGAGGGCACCCTTTAACGAGAAGAAGTCGGCCTCTGGGACGGCGTCGGTCTTGCGCCGTGGCGGGTACTCCGCGCCTGAGGCCAGAACGCCGAGGTGCGTTTTCTCGTCCGGGTCGAACACCCGCCCGATCTCGAACAGGTGGAGGTCTCGGGCGCCGTTCCGCCGGAAGGCGTCGACCAGCGACGGGAGGAGCGAGTTCCGTAAAATCGCGTACTCCGGCGAGGCCGGGGTTCTGGGAGCGACCCGCGGCGTCCGGGGGTCCAGCGGATGCTCGTTGCGAAGCGAGTGGCTGACGATCTGCGTGTAGCCCAGCCGAACGAGCCCCTCGAGGATCCAGTCCCGCTGGAGGAAGACGCCGCGGCTTCCGCCAAGGGTGGTCGTCCCTTCCGGCAGCCGCTCCGGGATCTTCTCGAACCCGTGGACCCGTCCAAGCTCCTCGGCAAGGTCCTCTTCCCGCTGGATGTCATACCGCCAGGTCGGCAGTTCGACCTCCAGCTGGTCGCCTTCGCCGCTTACGGCAAACCCGAGCCTTTCAAGGTAGGTGCGCGCCTGTTCGGGAGAGATCTCCATTCCGAGGAGCATCGACGCCTTGGAGACGCGAAGCCCCACGCTCCGACTCGGCGACTCTTGGCCGCGATAGACCGACAGCCGCGGGTCGAGGCGCGTGCCGAGGATCTCCTCCAGGAGGGCGACCGTTCGTGCCAGCCCGGCGACGACCAACTCCCGGTCGACCGAACGCTCGAACCTGTACGACGCCTCGGTGTTGAGGTTCAACTGCTTTCGCGTCCGCCGAACCGATGTGTTCACGAAATGGGCCGACTCGAGGAGAACATGGGTCGTAGCCGGCGAAACCTCGCTGTCTTCCCCGCCCATGACCCCGGCGACCGCGACGGGACGGGCAGCGTCGCAGATCATCATCTGGTCCGGGCGCAGCTGGTGCTCCTCCCCATTCAGCGTGGTCAGGGTCTCGCCGGGGCGCGCCTGGCGAACGACGATCCGGCCTTCGGCCAGCCGGTCCCGGTCGAAAGCGTGCAGCGGCTGCCCGATCTCGAGCATCGCGTAGTTCGTCACGTCGACCAGGAGCGAGATCGGCCTCATCCCCGCCTGCGTCAACCTTTTCGCCATCCAACCGGGCGTCTGCCCGCCGTGAAAGTCGAACAGGGCGGCGGCGTAGCGGGTGCAGTCTTCGGTCTCCACGGACACGACGTCCGGACCCGGCGAGAAGGCGACGTGCCGGAAGTAGTTCGACGCCTGCCGATAGAGTTCGGTCGGCTTGGCCTCCGGGTCCTTGGCGAGGACTTCGCGGCTCAGGCCGAACACGCTGAGGCCGTCGCCGCGGTTGCTCATGACCTTGATGTCGAGCACCGGCTCCCCTTCGACCTCCTCGATGCCCTCCAACTCGAAGCCCGCCATCGTGAGCAGATCGCCCAACGCCTGGGCGTCGAGGTCCGTTTGGACATAGTCGAGAAGCATCGAGCGGGGGAATTTCATGGGTCCGGCACAGAGTTTACTGTCGTCGCTGGCGCAGGGGGGTGGCTACCGTGTCCGGGCCTCGACCCGATCCTGCATCGGTTCGGTTCTTCGGTCCGACAAGCCGGCGAGGCGCTCGTGGAACTCCCGGCCCTCGTCGAAGACCGGCTCGTGCCGAAACTGCTCGAGGAAGCGGAGGTCGTTCTCCAGGAAAAGCCTCAGGTCGTCGACGCCGTAGGCCATCATCGGGATCCGCTCGACGCCAAGGCCGAAGGCAAAGCCGGAGTACCGCTCCGCGTCGATCCCGTACCGCTCGAGGATGTTCGGATGGATCAGCCCGGCGCCTCCGAGCTCGACCCATCGGCTGCTGAAGAGCTTCGGCGAGGAGATCGCGTAGTCGACGCCCGGCTCGACGAAAGGAAAGAAGTCGGGGCGGAACCTTATCTGCACCTCGGGACCGAACATCGCGCGGGCGAACACTCCCAGCGTCCCCTTCAGGTGTGCCATCGAGATCCCTTCGTCGACCATGAAGCAGTCCACTTGGTGGAATGTATGGGCGTGCGTCCGGTCGACGGCCTCGTTGCGGAAGGTCCGCCCTACGGTGAAGCACCGGAGCGGCGGCTTGGCGATCTCGAAGACGCGGCCCTGGAGCGCCGTGCACTGCGTGCGCAGGAGCCGCTCGTCGTCGATGTAGAACGTGTCCTGGTCGTCCATCGCCGGGTGATCGGGCGGGTAATTCAGCGCATCGAAGTTGTAGCGGAACAGCTCGAGTTCCGGCCCCTCGAGGTATTCGAAGCCCATCCCCCCCAAAACCCGCTTGATCTTGTCGGTCGTTTGCTGCAGGATGTGGACCAGGCCCGCCCGCTGCGGATAGCTCGGCATCGTGACGTCGATGCGCTCCGACTCGAACTGCGACGCCTGCTCGCCCGCCTTGAGCTCCTCGTTTCTGGCCTCGATCGCGGCTTCCACGCGTTTGAAGGCGTCGTTGACCGCCATGCCGAACTCCTTCCGGCGCTCGGGCGGCTGGGCGCCGACCTGCTTGCGGAGCGAGGCGATGGAGCCTTTGTCGCCGACGAACTTCGACCGAACCTCCTTCAGGGAGGACGTTGAGGAGGCGGATTGGATCTCGGCGAGGGCTTCGCCAACGAGTTCATCGACTTCATGCATGGGATCACTAGGAGGTATGGCTGAACTCCGACCGAGAAAGCAACCGCCGGGCTGGCCGAGCCCGTTCGCGTGTATGGTTTTTTGACGGAGATATGTTTGGTGCGGACGACCGGTATGCTAATGTATCGGGGAGGGACTGGTGGAATTGCCACCAGCGTTTTTTCGGTCCAACGGTCGTTGGCCAATAAGAGGGTATGCCGAACAAGCTCATCTACGTGATCCAGAGCGGCGAGAAGGACTACAGCCGCTGGCTTAACTTTGGTGTTCGCCCCACCGGAGAAGTAACTATTTACCTTTCCGACTGCTGCCACCCGGGTCGGGTGAGTTCGCTCAAGACCGTTTCGTGCGACCACACGTTCCTGGTCGACAGCCTCAAAACCGGTGCGGTCCAGATCGTGACCACGGGAGGCTACTTCCTCGCCCGGCGGGAGGACGACGCCATCCTGGTCGAGTTCCGCGGGACAGACGACTCCGGCCCAACGAAGGTCGAAGTCCGGGCGGACGAGGTGATGAGCCGACTCGAGGAACTGGCCTGCAGCATCTCCACCGTGCCGGAATAGCCCTCGTCCGGCGGCGACGGCGCCTGCCGCCATAATAGGCCGTGGTTACGGAGAAGCTGACGTTAGCGGGCGACCTGCTGGACAAAAACCTCCTTGGCAAGGTCCTCGACCTCCTCAACCAGCACGGCGTCGGCTTCCGAATCAGGCGCTTCCGGGTCGGCGAGTTTGCGAACGAGCCGAGCCTCATCGAGCTCTTCCTCAAGGCTCCCGACTTGCGCACGATGAATGAGGCGCTGAGAGCCTGTGCGGAACACGGCGCCGACTTCAACCTCAACGACGTCGCGATCGCCCTCGCGGACCGGCAGGGCGTGCTGCCCGAAGGCTTCTGCTCGACCACGAACTTCACGACCCACGTGAGGATCGAGAACCAATGGGTGGAGGTTCGGAACATCGAGATGGACTGCGGGATCCGCATCTGGCGCGAGGGCGAGGCCTGGCAGGCCGAGACCTGCCCGATGCACCGGGTGCAAGCGGGCGACCGTTTCGTCGTCGGGTACGACGGTGTGCGGATCACTCCGCTGGAGCAGGAGCAGCGTGACGAGGCCGAGTTCCAGTTCATGTCCAACGAGGTCAGTTCGGAACGCCCGAAGGCGCTGATGATCGGCCACGCCGCGGAGACGATTCGCCGAACGAAGGAGGAGGGCAAGAGGGTGTTGCTGGTCGGCGGCCCCGCGATCGTCCACAGCGGCTCCGCCCCGATCCTTGAACGGCTTATCCTCGACGGCTGGATCGACGTCCTGTTCGCGGGTAACGCCCTGGCGGCGCACGACATCGAGGCGAACATGCTCGGAACCTCCCTTGGAGT
>DASWVS010000113.1:0-3989 GCA_036401135.1 Fimbriimonas sp. | reverse complement strand
GGCGGCGACGAGCGGCGAGTAGGTCCAGTCGATCAGGCGTGTTGGAAGCCCGTGGTGGCGCGCGACGACGAGGAGTTCCCATTCGTCGACCGAAGGGACCCCGAGGAATGGCCGGGAGTACCGTTGGAAGTTGCGGAGGATGTGTTCCTCGAGGTCGCGCTTGGAGTGCGGAGGATCGATCCCTCCGAGCCGGTCGAGGCTCGTCAACAGGGGCCAGTCGGTATGGGAAGACCCGCGGTAGACGCCGGCGTCGCGAAAGCGGCCGCTGGAAGGATCGCGCTGGCAAGGGGTGATCGCCTCGATGAGTTCCCCGAGGCTGCGGGTTTCGACTTCGCGGATGCCGTCCATCAGGAATAAGTGTTGCCGATATCGGCCCATTGTTCCGCAGCCTCGGGTGAAACACGCCCGATGCCGGGAGCGTCCACGGGTTGATGCTCGATCTTGGGTATGCGGCCCTGCTCGTGCTGGCGGGGCAAGGCGCTTGGACTCCGGTCCGTACGGTTATCGACCCGAACCGGCTGCCGAAGCCTTACGCGACCCGGTCGGTGAAGATGTCGCCCGTTCCGATCCGCGGCAAAGGCGATCCGCAGCTTCGCATGCCGCCGGGTTTCCGGGCGGGGGTGTTCGCCAGGGGCTTAATGAGCCCACGCAACATGGCGGTTGCGCCGAACGGGGACGTGTTCGTCGTCGAGAGCTACCAGGGCAAGGTGAGGTGCCTCTGGGATGCCGACGGCGATGGGGTGTCCGACGGAAGGTCGCTGTTCGCGACCGGGTTGAGGCTGCCGTTCGGGATCGGTTTCCATGGCGGCTACCTATACGTCGCCAACAGCGACTCGGTGGTCCGATACCGCTATCGGACTGGGCAGCGGAAGGCGGCGGCCCCTCCCGAGAAGATCGTCACCGGCATCCCCTCGCGAGGCTATCGGCAGCACTGGACCCGCAACCTCGCCTTCCACCCGGACGGAAAACGGATGTACCTGTCCGTGGGCTCGGAAACGGACAAGAGCCCCGAGCGTCCGCCGAGGGCGACGATCCTCGAGATGGGGATCGACGGGCAGAACCGCCGGGTTTTCGCGAGCGGGCTGCGAAATCCGGTCGGGCTCGCGTTCCGGCCGGGATCGACCCAGCTCTGGGCGACCTGCGTCGAACGAGACTTCTACGGCGACGACCTGGTTCCGGACTTTGTCACGAGCGTCGACGAGGGGGACTACTTTGGATGGCCTTACTTCTATATCGGCAGGAACCGCGACCCGTTCCTGGCGAAGCGGCAGGCGCCGGACCGGACGGTGAAGGTGCCCGACGTACTGGTCACGGCGCACTCCGTCCCCCTTGGGATGGTGTTCTACACGGGGAGGCAGTTCCCGGAGGCGTACCGGGGCGACGCCTTCGTCGCGATGCGTGGCTCGAACAACCGGAGCCGGATGTCCGGCTACATGATCGCGCGGCTGGACTTCCGCAACGGCAGCCTGTCGCCCGGCTACGAGCACTTCATCACGGGATGGTCTCCCCGCGCCAACAGCCGCCACGTCTACGGGCGTCCCACCGGGATCGCGCAGGGCGCCGATGGCTCCCTCCTGATCGCCGACGAGGTGGGACACAAAGTTTGGAAGGTGACTTGGGTCGGAACGCGTTCGGCAGGCTCAGGATAGGACCGTCGGAAACAAGCCCGAGGAAGATTCGGTCCTACGGATGGAACCAACCCCAAGAACAACAAGTGGAGAGCAACAATGTTATACAAGAAGAAGACAGTCAACGTGCGTCCGCAGACGATCGCGCCTGCGCCGGTCGTCGAGCAGCACCATCACACGCACGAGCGTGACGTGATCATCGAGAAGAGCGGCTGGTCGGCCGAGGCGGTCGCGATGGCGACCATCGCCGGTCTTATCCTGTTCGGCCTGCTTCTGTACTACATGTGGTATCGCCCAGCCTACGTCGAGACCTCGAACCCGGCCGTCATCGAGCGGAACACGGTGATCGAGAAGGAGTCCTCGCCGCAGCCGTCGACCATCATCACGCCTCCGCCGGTCGTGAATACCCCTCCGCCCGTGGCCGACACCCCGGACGTGAACATCACCACGCCCCCGGTCACGATCGAGAACCACACCACGCCTCCGGCTGACCAAACCGCCGAAATGGACGCGCGGAGCGACGCCACCGACGCGCCTCCGGTCGTGGACGGCGAGTAACGTTCGGATCGGCTAGACAAATCCAAAGGCCTGCGGAAACGCAGGCCTTTTCTTTTGGCGGCTCGGTAACCTTGGGCGGCCGGAGGATCCGCCATGAAGCTAGCGTTGTCGAGGGACGAGTATCGGGACAGGGTCTATGCCTGCTGGCTCGGAAAGAACGTCGGGGGGACGCTCGGGACCCCTCACGAATGCAAGAAGGAGCAGCTCCACCTCACGTTCTACGACCCGGTCCCCGACGGGGCGCTCCCGAACGACGACCTCGACCTGCAGCTGGTGTGGCTGGCGATGCTCGAAGAACGGGGCGTCCACCCTTCGCTCGACGATTTTGCCGACTACTGGCTCAAGCACCTCTCGCCGTACCCCTGGAACGAGTACGGGTTCTGTCGGCGCAACCTGGGGCGTGGCCTCCGTCCGCCCATCTCAGGCTGTTTCGAGAACTACTACGTGGACGAGATGGGTTCGCCGATCCGCAGCGAGATCTGGGCCTGTACGGCGCCCGGCGACCCGGAGCTTGCCGCGGAGTTGGCCTGGTCCGACTCCGCCATGGACCATGCGGGCGGCGAGGGGACGTGCGGCGAGATGTTCTGGGCGGCGACGCAGAGCGCGGCCTTCGTCGAAACGGATCCGCTGACGCTCATTCGGATCGGGCTGAACATGATCCCGCTGTCGTCGAACATCGCGAGGTCGATCCGCGAGGCGGTCTGGTGCCGCGAGAACGAGATCCCGTATCAGGAGGCGTACCAGTCGATCCGGCGGAACTTCGGTCTGGAACAACCCTGCAACGCGATCCAGAACCACGGCTTCACGATCCTGGGATGGCTCTACGGCCAGGACTTCGGCGACAAGCTCTGCAAAGCGGTCAACTGCGGGTACGACACGGACTGCACGGGGGCGACGCTCGGAGCGACCCTCGGAATCCTCGACGGCACCGCAGGAATTCCGAAGAAGTGGTCGGACCCCGTGGGGACCGGCATCAAGCTTCACCCTTATACGAAGGATCTGAACGCGCCGAAGGATATCGAGGAGCTGACGCAGCGCACGGTCGCGGTGGCCGAGAAGATGCTGGCAGGACGTTCGGAACGCGTGGAGTTCGGAGGTCGCACGCACTTGGGAGGCGAGACCCTGTCGCACTTGCTGAGGAACGACCGAGCCCTTCGGGCCCGCAGCCGGGACCCCCAGTCGACGATCGCGCGGGTGGACGAGTTCGACCTCGCCCTTCACTACGGAGGGGAACCGGTCCTTCGCCCGGGCGAGGACAAGACGATCGGGCTGAGCCTGAAGCACCGCGACGAGCCGGTTCCGGCGACGTTCGAGGTTGTGGCGACGGGGTGCGAGGTCCAGCCGGACGGCACGCTTCTGGGCCGGCATCGCTTCGTGCTTCGTTCGCATTCGATCGAGGGAACGACCAAGGTTCTCGTGGTGGCGCGGTCCGAAGGACGGACCTTCCAGAAGGAGTTCGTGATTCTGGGGCCGGAGGAGGCGAAGGGTTTTGGCGCTGGGCGAAACGTGCCGACCTGTCCCAAATGCCATGCATGGATCGACGCCTGTGTGTGCTAGCGGAATGAGAGAACGAAAGGACTTCCTCCGTACGTCAAGCGGTTAGGAGCGCGATATGAACGCAGCATTGTTGCTCGGTATGCTGGCAGTGGCCCAAATGCCGGAGGGCGCCACCGTCAAGGACCTCTTCCTCAACGGGTCCCGGATCGCACGGTCGATCGAAATTCGGCAGGTGCTCGATGGGAAAGGGGGGCCGACGCGGTATTACACCTCCCGGACCCGTTCGTTCCTCCAGGGACATACACT
>DASWVS010000112.1:0-10326 GCA_036401135.1 Fimbriimonas sp. | reverse complement strand
GTGTCCCTGACTTCCGCGCCCTCGAAGAGAGCTATGCTCTTACTTGCCATTCTCGTCCTCCATTCGTGTCTCATCAACCGAACCGGACGAAATGGCACTTCCTTCTACACCACGAACCGGGACACGAACCGCGCCTATGGTTGCACCCTCGCGGAAGCATCACCCTAACCCTTTTCATTCGACGAGAGGGGCTTCCCCAGGCCTTCCCAGGTGGGGGCAGGCTGTGGCCTCCATCTCTTGCGGGCAAATCCTTTCACGACGCCGATTCTCTCGACATGGCTTCGAGAGCTTTGGCCAACTCGGCGAACGCTTCGCGATCCTGCTTCTCCAGGGCCTTCAGGCGTTCGATCTGAGCATCGCGGCGCTCCTTCGTCCACTTTACGTCCGGCTTCAGCGTCCCGAGGTAAGGGGCGAGGGCTGGCGGGTCCATCCCTGCGGCCATTTTCTCGTACCGTTCAGCCGCCTGGATCAGATGGCGCCGGGCGTCCTCTCCGAACAGCGGCGCTTCGCGCCGGAGGTAGCGCGCCGCCTGCGTCCGTGCGTCGAAAAGGCACTCGTAGATGTAGGCGTTCGCGTGGCAAAACCCCATCTGGTCGTCGCGGGTGCAGGTCTCGAGCCAAGGATCGGAAAGCCGCTTCCGCCACACTCGGTACGCGTTCCATCCGGTCGCGTACGCTCCCTCGTGCATCCGCTTCATGTTTTCAAGCCCCGCTTGCAGCGACTCCCTCACAAGGTCCTTCTCCGGACGGGCCGCGCGCTTGTCCGAGAACAGGCAGAAGCCCCAGGGCATTTCCTTCAGTTCGGAGGTCATCCTTCCGCCGTCCCAATAGGATCGGATCAGGATCGTCTGGCCGCCGTCTCGATAGCCGACGGCCAGGTGGCTCTCGATGTCCGCAGGGATGACGGGTTTCCCTGCCGCCAAGGCGGCCGCCACCCGTTGCTTGGCGTCGGGCGCGCTGCCTTCGACAACCGCGTACGCGTAGGGAACGACGTCGAACATGCGACCGGTGCAGTTGCGCCCAACGGACGCATGCGGCGAACTGGGTCACGTACCGTGGTCGGTGCCGTCGAAAAACTGGATCCGAAACGCTTGGCCCGACACTCCCATCAGGTAGGTGTAGTCGTATTTGGTCCCCCCCAAGATCGCCATCGCCGCCGCCAGCGATCCGGCGACGGAGTTGGTGTTCGGCGATCCCGGACCCCAGTGCATCTCCTCCGCGCCTTGCAGCAGCACCTCCTGCGGGGTGCCCTGAGCCATCGCCACGACGAGAGACAGTGCAACGAACGTTCCCATTTCCTTCTCCTATCGCTAGGATAGTGCATTTTGGCCCGCGTGCGCGCGTTTGTCCCCTCTCCGCCTTGGCAACTGTGAGGATTTTTACAGGATAGGGAACACTAACCTGCATCCGAAGGACAAAATGGGACAGGAAGACCGTTGGCCACGGATTGGCCGCTGGCTCCCTCGCCCGGCGTAAGCTGGCCTTCATGCGTTCGCGCCGCGCGAGGCGGTTGGGCATTGCCATCGTCGGCTTTACGGCCGGGACCGCGGTCTTCCTGTGGGCGACCAACGTCCTGATCGTCGCCGGCTCGACGCGATGTTTCTGGGCCCAAAGGAACCGATCAATCGGTCAACGTGATCCCGTGCACCCGCAAGCCGGACAACGGGCTGCCCGGTCGGATCGAGAGCGAGACGATCGGCGCAGGAAGCCCCAGCCTCACCGCCGACATCCCGTCCTTCCTCGGCGCCAGCGTCGTTGCCGCCGTGTCGTCCTGCGCACGGACGTCCTGCCCATACCGGATGTATCGACGTGCCGTGCTGCCGTCCGCGAGCTTGGCTTCTACCAAGGCGGTTGCCTCGCCATCGTTCGCCTGCACTGCCGTATCGACCGCCAGCCACAGGCTCCTTCCCTTCTCCTTGACGGGTAAGTTCAGCACCGAAGCCCCGCCGCCGGCAAGGGCGCTCCCCAGGGCGAGCGGCGCGAAGGTTTGAAAACGGATCCCCTCCACGGTCGACGTCTTCAGCGGCTCTCCCCACCGTACGAAAAAGCCTGGCGTCTTCGAAAGCGGCGACGGGTTGCCGAAGTACATCCTGCGGAACTGCTCCGTCGGATCGTATCCCAGGTTCGCCGGGGTCTCTTCCCTCCCCGCCCAGGCATACTCCGCCGCCAGGATCATCGCCGAGAACTGGGGCAGGGCCTTGAGCATGTTCTCCTCGCTGCTCTCGTACCCCGCCCACGTCGTCTGCAGGTACCCGGTCCGTTGGATGTCGGCCGCCGTCGCGAGCCCTTTGACGTTCTCTGGGAGGAACCATCCGCTGGCGATCGGTCGGAACCCTTCCCTTTTGAAGAGCTCCAGCGACGGGTAGAAGGCCCGCGGATTGAGATCGGCCTTGTAGTGCCAGTCGGCGATCCAGGTGTTCGGGGGTAGGACTTTTCGTCTCCTCGCCGCATGCTCCCTGCTGTCGCCGAGCGCGGCGTCCGGCGCTTCTCCGGGAGCCAGCATTTTGTCCCCCCAGAGCATCGGGTCCTTCCCGTGCCTCTTCGCGAGGCCCGTCAGGAACGGCAGGTAGTCCTCCCAGAGGGTCGTCACCAGCTCAGGGTCGTCCGGCCAGCCCCGCATATCGACCTCGTCCAGTCCGAAGTGGAGCGTCTTCGGCTCGAGGAGGGCGATCGCCTCGTCCCAGATCGCTTCCATGGTCTTTCGCGCCTCAGGCTTCCGCGGGTCGATCGAGTACAAAACGTCCTTGTTGAAGGCGAGGTTCGTGTTCCGTCCATTGGCGAACAGCCACTCCATGTGCCCCCAGCTCTGGATAAGGGGGATCGGATCGACGCCGAGGTTTCGGTACATCTCGAACAGCGATTTCAGGTCGGCGCGCTTCATCGTCAGGGGAGTCGCAATACCGGGCGCCGCCTTCCAGTCCGACCGCTCGCACTGTAGGACGGCGTGGTTGTAGCCCATCGGCAGGAGGACCCGGTCCCAGAGCTTCCGGTGGAACGCTCTTGCCGTGGGTCCGACGAAAAGGTGCACGCCCCGCCAGTTCAGAGTCGGCTGGTCGAGCACCGTGCCCGTGGGCAGGTGAATCCTGCCGTTTCGCACGAACGCCATCTGCGCCAGCCTGCGCCACCCGTTCCGCAGCCCTTCGTCCTCCTCGCCGAGAACGGTGATGCTGTTCGGGGTGACGGTGATCCGGTATCCGCCCGGCTTGAATCCCAGCTTGCTGACTCCCGCATCCACCGCGATCGAATTCCCTTTCGGATCGGGGGCCGGCAACTGGAACCGCCTCGCCAGAGCCTGGGTGAAGTCCGCCATGAACCTCACCCGGCCTGCCGGATAGGTGAATCTCGCGTTGAACGCCAACGGCTTGGAGTAGTCCAACTGCACGGTCTTCGGCCTCGGGACCAGCAGCGGCAAGGACTCGTCCGGCACCTTCGCGTCCTGCGCGGGCACCATCCGGACCGGCACGGTCCGAGGCGCGGCTTCCCCGGCGGCTTTCGGCTCGATCGTCCACTCCTGCCGCAAGGTCGCCGGGCTCCCTTGGCTCGCTTCGAGTGCCAACGCCCCGAGCCACCAGACCTGGGTCCCTTCCGCCCATGTTTGGTCGTAGCCTCTGGCATCGAAGAACGTTAACGGCCGGTCGGCCTGAACCGTCACCGTGGCGACGGGAGAATCCAGGACGTATCGCGAAGCGTCCGGCGAGAACCTCCGCTGGGCGATTCCCGGCTGGTCGTAAGTGCGGCGGCTCAGGCTCCTCGCGGCGTTGCCGTCCGCCGTCATCGACCCCTGAGCGAAGGCGGGCGCCCAGACCAGGTCCCCCTTCTCGATCAGCACCGGATTCTCGCCCGTCCACTCGAACCGGTAGTCGGCAACCAGTCGGTTCCCCTCTCGACGGAAGCTCGCCTGTCCGCTGGCAGGCCCATCGGCGAAGCTCATCCGGACGGTGTCGGCGTCGACCCGGTCGATCTTCTGTCCGGTCCCGCGGGAAGCGTAGTAGCCCTTGGTGTAGCCCCGCTCGTAGAACTGGAACCAGGAGCCGTCGACGACCGGGACCCCACGGACTTTGACCGACAAGCCGCGGCCGCTGGCAACATCGAAGTCGAAGGCTGGCGTCTGGGACGCGATAAGGATCGCCGCAAGCATCTCTTCCATACCGACGTTCGTCCTATCGCGTTGTTCTCGCGGCGTAGGATGAATAGCGTGGAAGAGAACCGCGAGACGTCCCTGGATCGGTTCATGAAGACCCGCGGACTGCAAATGCTCGGACATTCGGCCTATAAGGTCTCCAGCAAGGTGCAAATGGTGATCGGCGGCTTCCTGACCGCGTTTGGCGTCGGGATGATCGTCGCCCCTCAGTTCGGCGGCGATCCCTCGATCGTTCCGGGATCCCTCGGCCCGCTGATCGCCGGCGCGGTGAACTTTGCCGTGGGGCTGAACCTCCATCGGCGCTTCGTGGCCGACCGGGAGATCGACGTCAGTTTGACCGCGGAGGCCAAGGCGCTCCTGATGGCGCTTCACCGCCGGCTCTACGGCTGGTTTTCGCCTTGGGCATGGCAGGCGAACCAGCCCGGCGCGATCCAGATCAACCCCATCTGGAGCGGAACGCCGAGGCCGGGCAGATTCGCGGCACGCCGGGAGCGACGGACCGCGATGTGGATGGGCGTGAGCACGGACATGGTTCCCGCCGAGATCGACGATGCGGAGCTCGGGCCGTTGGAGCGCGTCGCCTTCGAGTACAACCGCGTGACCGGGGCGCTCGCGTCCGGCATGTCGGCCAGCGCCACGCTGGCCAAGCTCTGCCCCCGGATCCAGCGGGCGGCGGACGAGGCGATGGCGGACGCCCTTCACCAAGCGGCGATGCTGATCAAGCTTCCTGAGGGAGGTGCGGTGGCGCGCAAGAGGCTCGAAGCCCAGGAAGCATCGCTTCGGGAGCTTGCCGAACGGATGGAGTCGCTGGTCGCCGAGCAGCCGAGCCTCACCGACAAGGTGGCTTACCGGTCGAGCATCGACGACGTCCTCGACGAACTTCGCCTGGAGAACCTTGCCCGGTCGGAGCTTCACCAGAACGACGAGCAGCGCGACGTCCAGGCGTAGACGATCTAGCCGTCGGCAAGGCCTCTTCTCAGAAGTTCCCGCGTGCTGGGATGCTCCATGAAGAACTCCTGGGAGTTGAACGGCTTGGCGCCGCCTGCCGGCTTCCGCCGGACATAGGCCCCGTCCTCCTGAAGCTGCCAAGCCTTAACCGTATCCCGAAAAACCGTGTCGAGGATGTGGTCCCTCAGGTGCGCGACCAGCCTCGGATCCTCCACCGGCACGATCACCTCGATCCGGCGGTCCATGTTGCGCCGCATGACGTCCGCCGACCCGATCATCGCCTTCGGGTTGCCCTCGTTGCCGAAGTAGAAAATGCGGGAGTGCTCGAGGAAGCGGCCCACGATGCTGACGACCTGGATGTTCTCGCTCAGCCCCTTTAGGCCCGGGCGCAGGCAGCAGACCCCGCGCACGTTGAGATCGATCCTCACCCCGGCCGCGCTCGCCTCGTACAAGGCGTCGATGACGGGAGGATCGACCAAGGCGTTGAGCTTCCAGAGGATGTGGCCGCGTTTTCCGAGTTTCGTCTCCCGACGGATGTTCTCGATCAGGGCCTCGCGAAGGTTCAGGGGGGCGACGATCAGCTTTCGGTAACGCGTCTGCCGACTGAAGCCGGTCAGGTAGTTGAAGAGCTCCGAGATGTCCTGCGTGATCTCCTCGTCGTCCGTCATCAGCCCCAGGTCGCTATAGAGCCTTGCCGTCGCTGGATTGTAGTTCCCGGTGCCGATGTGGGCGTACGACCGGACGCCGCCCTTCTCCTTTCGAACGACCAGCGCCAGCTTGCAGTGCGTCTTCATCTCGGGGAAGCCGTGCGCCACATGCACCCCCGCCCGCTCGAGCGCGCGGGCCCAGCCGAGGTTGTTCACCTCGTCGAACCGTGCCTTCAGCTCGACCATCGCCGCCACCTGCTTGCCGCTCTCGGCCGCGTCGAGGAGGCTCTCGACGAGAGGCGACTCGGTCCCGACACGGTAGAGCGTCTGTTTGATGCCGATCACATCGGGGTCCGTGGCTGCCGATCCGACGAACTCCTCGACCGTTCGAAACGAGTCGTAAGGGTGGTGCAGCAGCACGTCCCCGGCATGTACAGCCTCGAAGATCGACTTGGAGTTCGAGAGGGGCTCGGCGAGGTGCGGCACATGGGGGCGGTACCGGAGGTTCGGTTTGTCGATCCGTGCGATCTCGTTGAACACGTCGAATCCCAACGGTCCGGGCGTCGAGAACACGTCCTGCTTGTCCAACTCGAGCATCCCCATGAGGAACTTGCGCAGGTGCCCCGGCATCGTCGGCTCGTGAACCAGGAGAACCGGGTCGCCGTATCGCCGGAGACGGATGGTCTCCTCGATGGTGGCGATCATGTCCGATGTTTCCGCCTCCCTGACCTCGACGTCGGCGTCCCTGACAACCCGGAAAGCATGGTGGCTGAGGATTTCCACCCCGGGGAAGAGGGACTGCAGGTTGTTCGCGATGATCTCTTCGAGCAGCACGAACTCGAACCGTCCCCTCTTCCCTACGGAAAAGGCGCGCGGGACGACGGATGGGACCTTGACGCGAGCCAGGCGAAGGTCGCTCGTCCCGTCGGAAAGCTCCACCGCGAGGTTGAGGCTCCGGTTCGAAATGAAGGGGATCGAGCTGGTCGGGTGGAGCATCACCGGCGTGCAGAGGGGGAAAACGACCCGGGCGAAGTATCGATCCGCCTCCTCGCGCTGCTTGTCGGACAGCTCTCCGTAAGACCGCACGAACACACCGTGGCGCTCGAGTTCGGGCTTGATCTGCGAGCGATAGATCTCCGATCCGAGCCGCCGTTGGGGCTCCGCGGTTTCGCTGATGACCGCGAGTTGCTCGTTCGGGCTCAGGCCGTCGGGCGTCATTCCCGCCATACCGCTCTCGAACTGCTCGATCAGCCCGCTGACCCGCACCATGTAGAACTCGTCGAGGTTGCTTTCGAAGATTGCGAGGAAACGGAGCCGCTCCAGAAGGGGGTTATCCCGGTTCGCGGCCTCTTCGAGCACCCGGCGGTTGAACTTGAGCCAGCTCAGCTCGCGATTCAGGTAGCGGGCATCCGGCGAGACGGCCCTCACGGCTTGCTCCCCTCGACCTTTCCATCCGCCATCTCCAGAACGGCCCCCTCGCGAACTCCGAACTCGCTCACCGCGATCTGGGATGCCCCGAACCGCTGCATCAGGGCGCGATAGATCAACGCCCCCGGCAGGAGCGTCCCGGCCCGTTTGGGTTTGACTCCAAACCGGGAGATGATCCGGTCGGTGGTCAGGCGGGACGTTGCCCAGATGATGTACTCGATCTCCTCCCGAGCCAAGACCTTCTCTCCGTCCGGGTGAAGGGCCCGCCAGAGCCCGCGCACGACGCCGCCACACGCGACCGTCATCTTCGAACGGTGCCGGATCGTCCCCTTGTCCAAGGTGGACTCCAAGTAGTTCAGAGCCGCGTTCATCGCGTAGTCGGGGCAGGGGTTGGCCAGGTTCGCCTCCGCGATCACCCTTCCCGTTCCCAGCCTCAGCGACTCCTCCTCGACCAGGGAGTTCTTCTCCAAGACCGCGATCTGGGCGCTCCCGCCTCCGACCTCCAGCATCAGGTCTGCCCCGAGGTGCCGGCAATCCAGAGTGGCGCCGCGCAGGCTCAGTTCCGCCTCACGAGCCGGGGTGATGACGTCGACGGCGACGCCCGTTTCCTCGCGGATCCGCTTCAGAGCCTGTTGGTGGTTGTTGGCGGCCCGCACCGCCTCCGTGGCGAAGACGTAGAGGGACTCGGCGCGCTTGGCCTGGGCCATCCTCCGAAACTCCTTGATCGCCAGCACGAGCTGATCCGTGGTGTCCTTCGGGATTGCCTTGGTCCTGGCGACCACCTCCCCCAGCGGCACCCACTCGCTGTAGTTGTCGATGCGCATCACGAGCTCCCCGTCGCTGGCCGCCACCAACAGGTGTGCCGTGTTCGATCCGATGTCGGCGGCGGCGAAGGTTCGGGTCATCGTGTTCGGCTCCTGTGGGGCGGGGAACAATGCGGGCATCTCCCCGTCTCCATCCTACAGGATGCTTCAAAAAGCCATCGAGGCGGCGGCGAGGCTTCATTCGGGGCAGTATCGAGACGGGGACGATCCGCTCCCGTACTGCACCCACCCGTTCGAGGTGCTCCTGATCCTGCGGCACGAGGGAAAGGTCGTCGACGAAGCGATGCTCTGCGCCGCCGCCCTCCACGACACGATCGAGGAGTCGGGCGCCGACCCGGAGGAGCTGGAGCGGGACTTCGGACCCCGGACCCGAGACCTCGTCGTCGAACTGACGCGCGAGGAGCCGGGCGAGGATCGGACGCGAGGCCTGACCAAAGACGAGGTCTGGCAGCTCCGATCCGAAATGCTCCTCAGCGAGATCCGCGAGATGTCGACCGACGCCCAGACGGTCAAACTGGCCGATCGGCTGGCCAACCTTCGCGACGCCAGGCGGACCAAGAAGGGCGACAAGCTCGAGCGGTATCGGAGGCAGACGGTCGAGATCCTCGGCTGCATCCCGCACTCGGTCAACCCGGGCCTGTGGGAGGCGATTCAACGGGAATTGAGAACCTAGACTTGGCATCGGGATCGAAACCGCGCTATATTAGTTCCCATGGAGACGCGCACACCGCCGGACAATTTCGTACGCCGGGCATTTCGTGTGCCCGGCTTCGTCTCGATTCTCAGCCTCGCTCTTACGGTCCTCCTTATTGGAGGGGCGTGAAACCGGGCTGGCAAAAGAGATAACAAAAAGTAGAAGGCCTCCCGGGAACGACCCCCGGGAGGCCTTTCGCATATAGAAGGAACGGGCGCCTGGCGGAGACGATGAAGTCCTAGCCGTCCCGAGGGAGGGGGCGACATAACAGGAGGAATCGTTTGCGATCTGGTGCAGCTATAGTCATGGAATCCCTCGTCCGACAGGGCGTGGACACGATCTTCGGATACCCCGGGGGCGTCGTCCTGCCGCTCTACGACGAGATGCTCAACTGGCCCCAGGTGCGGCACGTGCTGGTCAGGCACGAACAATGCGCCGCCCACATGGCCGACGGTTACGCCCGGGCGACGGGAAAAGTCGGCGTCTGCCTTGCCACGAGCGGCCCTGGCGCCACCAACCTGGTGACCGGGATCGCGAACGCGGTGATGGACAGCATCCCGATGGTCGCGATCACCGGCAACGTCAACTCCTGGGCGATCGGGAAGGACGCCTTCCAGGAGACCGACATCCAAGGGATCACGATCCCGATCACGAAGCACAACTACCTCGTGACGGACGTGAACGACCTGCCCTATGTGCTGGCCGAGGCGTTCTACCTAGCGAACAGCGGGCGCAAGGGCCCGGTCCTGGTGGATATTCCCAAGGACGTGTTCACCGCCAAGACAGACCGTCCGTTCCCGGAGACGATCTCGAGGCGGGGCTACCATGTCCCCGGTGCTCCGCGCGACGAAGAAGTGGAGGAGGCCGTCCGGCTGATCCAGCAGGCGCACCGGCCGGTAATCATCGCCGGGCACGGCGTGCTCGCTTCGGACGCCGTTGCCGAGCTTTTCGAGTTGGCGACCAAGCGCAATATCCCGGTCGCGAACACTCTTCTGGGCCTGGGGGGATTCCCGCGGGACCATGAGCTCTCCCTCGGCATGATGGGGATGCACGGCGAGGCCACGGCCACCCTGGCCGTGCAGGAGGCCGACCTGGTGCTTGGCATCGGCAGCAGGTTCGACGACCGGCTCACGGGCGACACGAAGACCTTTGCTCCGAAGGCCAAGATCGTCCACTTCGACATCGATCCGAGCGAGGTCGGGAAGACCGTTCGCCCCGTCGCCTTCGTCATCGGCGATCTCAAGCGCTCGCTCGAGGCGATCAACGCCCGACTCGAGCCGGCGACGCACGACGGTTGGGTCGCCCAGGTCCAGGACTGGCAGCGCAAGTACCCGCTCGTCGTCCCCGAAGGCAAGTTCCTTTCTCGAACCGTGCTTCGGGCCCTGAACGAACATACGGGCGGCGGCGCGATCGTGGCAACCGACGTCGGCCAGCACCAGATGTGGACGGCGCAGTTCGTCAAGTTCCGCCACCCCCGTTCGATCATCTCTTCGGGCGGGCTGGGGACCATGGGCTTCGGGTTCCCTGCCGCGATGGGCGCCAAGTTCGGCAAACCCGACGCGGAAGTCTGGGCGGTCGTCGGTGACGGCGGGTTCCAGATGACCCTGCAGGAGCTCCAGACGGCGGTCGAGAACAACGTCGACGT
>DASWVS010000111.1:0-3028 GCA_036401135.1 Fimbriimonas sp. | reverse complement strand
GGCGTGACGCGAGCCATGAGAACCTTACGCCTCGTATGAGGCCGTTGATGCGCAGGCGAGTGCGTGCGCATCAACGGGGTAGACGTCCCAATGTCACGCACTCGGACCGAGGAGCTTCCAGCCGTTCTGCCAGGGCAGGTTCCTCGAGATGTTCAGGTTGATGTTGAGGGTTCCCATCCCCTCCAGCGCCCTCGCCATCGCCAGGGTTCCCACGTCGATCGGGCGGAAGCCCAGGGATCGGACGAAGTCAAGGGCTCTCGACTTCGCGTCGCCCTCCTCTCCGGCCACGAACCCGTCGAGCTGGATGCCCTCGGCGGGTGGGTCCGACTGTCGGGCGGCAAGCACCGTGTTGAACGCCTTGACGACATGGGAGGCGGGCACCATCTCCTGGATCAGCTCCGCGTTGGACTTCCCGTTCAGCTGCGCCGGGTCGAACCGGTTGGAGACGTCGATGATGACCTTGCCCTGGGCGGCGTCGCCCGCTTCCCGAACGATCGCCTCGACCGCATCGAACGGCACGGCAAGAATGACGATGTCCGAGCCTTGGATCGCTTCGCGGTTGGAAGCGGCCGCGGCGGCGCCGATCGACCCGGCAAGTTTCTGGGCGTCGGCAGCCTTGCTGGAGCTGACGAGGACGTTGTGGCCGGCTCGCTTGGCGGCGGTGGCGAGGGATGTGCCGACGCTGCCGGCACCGATGATTCCGATATTCATTTGGGTTGCTCCTTTTTCCGTTTCTTTCCTTGCACGTCGAGTCGCCTCATCCAAGCTGGCGAGGCAGGAACTTCTCTTCAGCTGGCCGCTTCCCGGAGCAGGCCGTCCAGGTCCACCGGGAGCGAGGTCATCCGAAGGTTGCCCTCCAGGTCACGGGGCCATTCCTTCTCCGGCCGGTCCCAATACAGCTCCACTCCATTGTTGTCCGGGTCCCGGAGATAGAGGGCTTCGCTGACGCCATGGTCGGAGGCACCGTCCAGGGGCCAGCCTGCTTCCACCAACCGCCGCAGGGCGTCGCCGAGTTCGGCGCGCGTCGGGTAGAGGATCGCGAGGTGGTAGAGCCCCGTGGACCCTGGCGGGGGTGGCGAGCCTCCCAGGCTCTCCCAGGTGTTCAGGGCGATGTGGTGGTGGTAACCGCCGGCCGAGATGAAGGCCGCGCCCGGCCACTTCTCCATCGTCTGAAAGCCGAGGATGTCCCGGTAGAAGGCGAGCGCGCGTTCGAGGTCCGCCACTCGAAGGTGGACGTGCCCGATCCGAACACCGGGGTGGATTTCCCTGGATGCGGCGCGTTCCGCCGTCGGATGGTGTGGATCCGTCGTCGCATTTATTTGCTTGCGCATACAACTAATAACGACCCATGCAGCAAAAGGGTTCCACGAAGCGTCATAAAAATGTATGCGCAAGCAACATTCACCAAGGCGGTCGCTGTCCGAAGCCCAGCGCAGGTCGTGGAAGGCGCTCTTCATCGTGAGCCATCTCGTCTCGGAATCGATCGACGATGCGCTGGCGCGTGCGGGGCTGGACACTCAGCCGGAATACGACCTTCTCTACACTCTCCAGCAGGCTCCGGGCGGGACCCTCACGCTGAAGGAGCTTGCCGCCAGCATGACCCTCTCCCACAGCGGCCTGTCCCGCATGGTGGACCGGTTGGAAAAGAGGGGATACGTCGCCAGGTGCGGGGTCGAGACCGATAAGCGAGCGGTGGGCATCCGGCTGCTCGACGTCGGGGCCAAGAGGGTGTCCGAGGTCTGGGGCGTCGTGTCGGCTACCCTCCAGGAGAGGTACGCGGGCGCGCTTACCGAGGCAGAGCATAAGGAACTCCTTCGCCTGATAGAGAAGGTCGCTCATCCCCTGATCGAGGCCAAAGAGAAGGAGACGGGTCTTCCTTTCCTCCACCGGCTTTAGCTGAGGCCGATTTCCCGCCATTTTCACGGTTACAGCCGTACAATGGCGCTTTAGGAGGAGAGTTATGATTTGCCAGATCACTGCGGCTTTGGCGCTTACGGCCATGCCTGCCCAACAAGAAGGTGCCGACTGGCCAACCTTCAACGGAAGCCTGAAAGGCGACCGGTATTCCCCGCTTTCACAGATTACGACCAAGAACGTCGCACAGCTGCGCCCGATCGCTCGATTCAAAACCGGCGTCGAGACCAGCTTCCAGACCGGACCCGTGGTGGTCGATGGAACGCTCTACTGCACCACTTACAAGCACACCTACGCCGTCGACGCGACGAGCGGCAAGCTCAAATGGAAGGACGTGGCCGGAGTGGCGAAGACCGGCCTGGGATCGCATCGAGGCGTCGCCTACGACAACGGCAAGGTCTTCCGAGGTTTCAGCAACGGCTATGCCGTTGGCCTCGATGCTTCGAGCGGAAAGCGGCTTTGGACGAAGCGCATCGCCAATGCAAAGAAAGGGGAGACGATCCCGATGGCGCCGGTAGCCTGGGACGGCAAGGTCTTCGTCGGCAACGCCGGCGGCGACATGTACGGCGTGACCGGGCGGGTCTACGCCCTGGATGCCGAGACGGGCGATCAGGTGTGGCGGTTCGATACGGTGCCTACATCCGGCCCGGCGGCAGCCACCTGGGAGAACAAGAGCATTCCGCCCGCAGGCGCTTGCACCTGGACGACGTACAGCCTGGACCCGGACACCGGGGTTCTCTACGTCTGCGCAGGCAATCCCGCACCGGACTTCGACGTCGCCTTGCGCCCGGGTGCGAACCTCTACTCGAACTGCATGATCGCCCTCGACGCCAAGAGCGGCCGGCTTTTGGCGTATGTCCAGCCGACGAAGCGCGACAGCCACGACTGGGACCTGTCGGCCGCACCCGCCATCATCACCACCAAGGGAGGCAAGAAGGTTGCAGCGGTCGGCGGGAAGGACGGGTTCCTCTACGGCGTCGACAACAGGGGCTATCCGGGAACGGGGGGAAGGACCTTGAAGATCCTCTACTCGACGCCCGTCACCCGGCGCTTCAACACCCAGGCGCCTCTGAGTCCAAACCGAGCCACCCGTTTCGCCCCCGGCTCGCAAGGC
>DASWVS010000110.1:0-5509 GCA_036401135.1 Fimbriimonas sp. | reverse complement strand
CTTTACCCTGATCGAGCTGCTGGTGGTGATTGCGATCATCGCCATTCTCGCTGCCATCCTATTCCCGGTTTTCGCCCAGGCCAAGGCAGCTGCCAAACGGACTTCGGCTCTGTCCAACCTGAAGCAGGACGCATTGGGTGTTCTCATGTACGGCGGCGACAACGACGACATGCCGCCTCCCTATTACGGGTATGCGACTCCCGACGAGCCGAACCTGTACCACAACCCTCACACCTGGGTCGGACGGACCCACCCCTACGTCAAGAACCGAAGCATTTTCTTCGACTCCACCACCGCCGAACCGAGGGGCACGATCAAAACGACCAGCGGCGACGGCGAGCTTTTCCTCGACAGCTATTATGTGAGCGCCCCCGGTTCCGAGAGCGACTGGTACACCTACCGCTGGCAGTGGGTGACCAACCTGAGCATCAACGCCGACGGGTTCGTGTACGGTGGGACCGGCACCTGCGAGGACGGAGCCTCCGGTCAGTCCATGCGGACGCTGACCTCGATCGACGCCCCGGCGGACCGGATCATGCTCGCTCCCACCCAGTACGGAAAACTGCCGTTCTCATGGATGTACTTCGTGTGGGGCGACAGCTGGCCCTACATCGACGAGTTCCACGACTTCTTCAGCTGGAACAACCTGATCTGGGACGCTCGAAAGCGCTGGGAAGGCAAATTCGCAGGCGCCTACGCCGACGGCCATGCCGCCCGATTCGGGCGCGAGAAGTTCGTCGCCTACTCCCGGCTGGGCGGAACGACGGAAGCGGCTACGCAGGCGGAGTACTGCCAGGTTATCGCCCAACGCGGCATCGACAAGTTCTGGGGGCCGTTTTGGAACTCAAACTAGGCCGTCTCGCGATCGCGGCCTTGGTCGCGGCGACGGCCATTGGCTGTGGCCAGGGCGAGGACGCCAAAAAGGCGCACCTCGACGCGCCGACGGTCAAGGAAAAGCTCAGCAGAGAGCAATCCGCGAAGGATCGACAGCTCAGTCCGGCCACCGCGAACTCGATGGACGCCCGGCCCAAGTAGGCCGCCATCGTTCGGCGAAACTCAGGGGATTCATCGGGATCCCCTGGGTTTCGCACACGACCGCCGAAGCCCGTCCGGCGGGCAAACTAAGGACATGACGCCGGAAATGGCCCTTCGGGACGCGGAGCGGGCGCTTCGGGAGCAACGGCACGACGACTGCGAGCGGCTTTGCCTGGAGGTTCTCGCGCGGCAACCGCGAAACCTTCCCGCCACTGTGCTCCTCGGCATCTCGCGTACTCGGCGAGGCGATCCGCAAGCCGCGCTCGAGCCGTTGTGGAAGGGGGTCCAACTGGGACCGGACAGCTTCGAAGCCTGGCTCTGGCTCGGGATCGCGCAGAAGGACGTCGGACGGACCGCCGAGGCGATCCGATCCTTGGAGAAGTCCGCGAGACTCGCCCCCGGCAATCCGAACACCCTGAGAACCCTCGGGCTGGCTCATCTGGACCAGTCGAACGGACCCGCCGCCGTCGCCTGCCTTCGCGACGCGGTGGCGGCCGGGGCGCGGGACGCGGCCACGTACCACCAGCTCGCGGTGGCGTACCAGGCGGTCGGCGACACGGCGCGCGCCGTCAAGTCCTACCAAAAGGCGCTGGCGCTCGATCCGAAGTCGGCCGATTCCTGGGTCATGCTCGGCAACCTCTACCTGGAGACGGCCCGGCGCGAAGAGGCGATCTCGGCGTTCCTGGCCGCGCACCGGCTGAACCCCGACACCGCGCGCGGACAGATCCAGTTGGCGAGGGCCTACCGGGAACAGGGACGGCTGGCGGACGCGGAGGAGGCGCTCGGCAAAGCCCAGACGCTGGAGCCGGACAACACGGAAGCCCTCGAGCTGATCAGCAACCTGATGCAGCAGATGGGGAGGTTCGGACCGGCGAAGGAGGCGATCGAGCGGGCGATCGAGCTCAACCCGGACCAGCCGCGCTTCTACCTCAACCGTACTTCCTGCGCCAGGACGACGGAGGCGGATCGGCCGCTCGTGGCGCGGATGGCAGCGTTAGCCGCGCGCGAGCACAGCCTCGAGGGGCGGAGGAACCTGCACTACGCCCTGGGGAAGGCCTACGACGACCTTGGGGATCCGGAGGCGGCGATGCGCCACTACGACGCCGCCAACGAAGCGATGCGGGGCCTGATGGGCGGGCGGCCATTCGACCGAGAGGCGCACCGGACGATGTTCGACCGGAAGATCGCCACCTACACGCGGGAGTGGCTCGAGCGGAACCGGAGCGCCGGCGACCCGTCGAAGCGGCCGTTCTTCATCGTGGGTATGATCCGGTCGGGCACTTCGCTCACCGAGCAGATCCTCTCGGCGCACCCGCAGGTGGCGGGAGGAGGCGAAGTGCCGTACTGGTTCGAGCGGTCGCGGGGCAAGATCGGCCCCACCGTTGCGTTGGACGGATCGATTTTGGCGGCCGATCGCCTCAAGGAGCTCCAGGAGGGCTATTTGGAACTCCTCGAGGAGATCGGCGGGGACCGGGAGCGGACGACGGACAAGATGCCGAACAACTACCTGTTCCTGGGCGACCTGCACCTGTTGTTTCCGAACGCCAAGATCGTTCACTGCCGGCGGCATCCGGTGGACAATTGCATCTCGATCTACACCACGCCCTATCGAGGGCCGCTGGACTTCGCCCACGACAAGGCGAACATCGTGTTCGTGTACCGGGAATACCTGAGGCTGATGGAGCACTGGCGCTCGGTGCTTCCGCCCGAGTCGATGCTCGAAGTGGACTACGAGGCGCTGGTCGACCACCGCGAGGCGGAGACGCGTCGGATGGTGGAGTTCCTGGGGCTGCCGTGGGACGACGCCTGCCTCGCGCCGGAGTCGAACGAGCGCGTCGTGCGGACGCCGAGCCTTTGGCAGGTGCGGCAACCGATCTACCGCTCGTCGGTCGAGCGCTGGCGAAGGTTCGAGCCCTGGCTGGAAGAGTTTGGAGAGCTTTTTTAGCGGTTGCCGATTGCAGAACACCAAGCGCCGAACATTTCGCTCCCTTCTTGATATACAAATGGTTTCTTTCTTGATATAGGTTTTGTATACTGGCGTTGTGAACCCGCGCGAGGAGGCATGGGGGTATCAGGCGATCAGCGACGATCTGAGGGATCGAATCCGCTCAGGCGTCCATCCGGCGGGCACTTTCCTCCCGACCGAGCGCGAACTCCAGGCTTTCTACCGCGTCAGCCGCAGCACGATCCGGCGCGCGCTCTCCGTCCTCGCCGAGAGCGGTTGGGCCGAGGCCAAGCCGAACCGGGGCGTGGCGGCAAGGCTGGGCCCGATTCCTGACCGGAGCAACAACGTCGCCTTCATCGACCACGCCGAGTCGGTGAACCAGCACTTCTTCTTCGCCCTCAGCCGGGAACTCCAGGCACACGGCATGCACCTGACCCACATCGACTCCTCCAGCCGAACCGTCGAGGGAGCGGTCGAATACGCCGCGTTGAACGGTTTTGGCGCCGCCTACGTGTGGTCGAAAGAGGGCTTCCCCGACGCGGCCAGGCTTCAGGCGGCGCAGGCGAAGATGCCGGTCATCGCGGTCGACCACGGTCTTCGCGGGTTCAATTGCGACCTGATCTCGCTGGACAACATGGGCGGCTCCTGCATGGCGGTGGAGCACGTGGCTCGTCAGGGACGAAAGCGGATCGCGGTCACGGGGATGACCGACATGCTGGAGATCAACCACGAAAAGTTCTCCGGCTATCTGCGAGGCCTGTTCCGTTCGGGCCTGCAGCCCTCGCCGAAGGATTTCGTTTTCTGCTCGACCAGCGGCATGCATTCGCCGGATACGAGTTCGTTGGAGCGTCGACTCGCCGACGAGGACCGCCCGGACGCGGTTTTCGTGATGCAGGACATGTTCGCCCCGGTGGTGGTTGAGGCGATCTTCGCCTGTGGGCTGCGCGTTCCCGAAGACGTGGCGGTCGTGGCGTTCAGCGACGACGTTCCGCTGCAGATCGACAACGTGGGGTTGACGACGGTCGCCGTTGACTGGCGCTCGTTCGCGCAAACTTCGGCGGAGCGCCTCCTGCGCCGGCTCGAGCGTCCCCACGACGCCTTTACCCAAAGCACGCTTCCCGTCTCCTTAGTCGTCCGCGGTTCATGCGGTGCTCCGCGCCATGAATGGACCCCCGACCCGACGGCCTTCGACGGCCCCGGTGCCGCCCTGCGGCGGCTCCATCACGAATATCTTCAGATCCGCTCCGACGCCGGGAACCCGCCCGGACCTATCTTGTCAAGCACTTCTAAATAGAGGTTAATCCAATGAAGCAGAAAGCCTTCACACTCATCGAACTCCTCGTCGTCATCGCGATCATCGCGATCCTGGCGGCCATCCTCTTCCCCGTCTTCGCCCAGGCCAAGCAAGCTGCCAAGAAGACCTCTTCTCTCAGCAACGTGAAGCAGCTGGTTCTGGCTTCGCTCATGTATGCCGGAGACCAGGACGACACGTTCGTCGCCCAAGGCGAGCCCGGGCCCGGCAACGGCTGGGGCTGGCAGATGACCTGGCAGATGTACACGCTGCCCTATATGAAGAACTACGGGATCCTCAAGGATCCCAGCGACGGCCATGTCAGCGACCCGGACTGGACCGGTCCCGCGTTCAGCTATCCTGGCAATGGAATCTTTGCCGGCGACTGCGCCCCGAGCTGGGGTGGCTGGAACATGATAGGCGTGATCCAATCGAACCGATCTTGGGTCAACAACTGGAATGCGCCGGTCGGGGCAACCTCGATCCCGCTTCCCGCCGAGACGATCATCTTCGCCACCCGACACCAGATGCATCCGACTTCTTGGATGTATCCGCGAATGGAGGGCGTTTTCAGCTGCTGGGCTACCACGCTGATGATGTCCGACGGGGTGGATAACGGCGTTTCACTCCCCGGCCAGAAGAACGGGCCGTGGACGGCTCCTGTAGGCAACTATAACGGAGTCATCTACGACGGTTATGGCGGACAGTCGCCGTTCGGGTTCACCGACGGCCATGCGAAGACCATGCGGCCGACGCAGACCGTGGACATGACGAAGGGGATCGCCGCGAACAACGCCGGCGGCTGCGTCGAAAGCGGCTACTGGAAGATGTGGGACGCGACCAGGGCTGAATAAATGAGCAGGTTCCTGATCGCCGGTCTCGTCGCCGTATGCCTTGTCGCGCCCGGCTGCGGCAAGAGCGACGACAATCCTCCCGGCTACGGCAAGGAGAACTTCCAGAAGAGCGAGCCCCCGCCCGAGTGGCGGGGACCCGGCCAGCCCGGCGGCCCCCCTGCGGGCGCGATGACGGGCCCCGGAGGCGCCGCTCAGCCTCCGCCCGACATCACCGGCGGGCAATGAGACTCATGGGGGCGTTCTTTGGAGCGCCCCCATGCAACGATCCTTCTTACCGGCCGGCGAGGGTCCAGACGCCTGTCGCAGGCTCCAGAGCCCCCGCTTCGCGCAGGGCCGAAACCAGGCGCTCTTCGGGGATCCGCAGCGCTCGGGCGAGCGGCTTCG